>CAZHOV010000126.1:0-16753 GCA_964534315.1 uncultured Saprospiraceae bacterium
TTCCTCATTCCTCATTGCACATTGCACATTCCTAATTCCTAATTCCTAATTGCACATTCCTCATTCCTAATTCCTCATTGCACATTGCACATTGCACATCACCCCACCAGGTTTCCCCTTATCCCTCCTTCCAGCAACTGCAAATCCCCTTTCCCTAGCACACTTTTATCATAAGCAAGCATCAGCCTCAGCCGGTCTCTGAAGGTCATGTAGATCATCGTCATGCCGGGGCGGGGAGCGAAGGGCGGGTAGTGGATGGCATCCGTTATAGCACAATCCTGAAACTGCTCGAAGCCTTTGAGGGAGTAGCCGGTATCCGAAAAGAAAAAACTCCCTATAGCGCCGTTAGTCGGTCCTTTGACCAGGTAGGAATAGAGGGGCATGGGCATCCAGCGAAACAGGTCCATCATCGCCTCATAGCTTTTGGGGATACCCGAGCGCATCTGCTCCATCATCTGTTGGGAGATGGCATCGGAGCAGGTTTTCAGCGATTCCAGGTGTTGTGGAAATAATTCATAAAACAGAAAAGATACCTGATTCGTCATTACCGGACCAAACGCTCCCTTTCGCCTCCTGTCTTGAGGTACGGGCACCCAAAACCGTTGAGCCTCTACCTTTTTTTTCTGCAATAATTGATGAAATCCGCGCACTGAAGAAGCCAGCAAAAATGGACTCCGACCGAAGCGCACAAACTTTTTGGCCCGGTCTTTTTCGATATATTGGGTTTCTTCTTTCGAAAAATCAATGGAATAATACCCTTTCCGGGAAGTATTCTGTACCGGGAGGGCTGCTACCGGCTGCCGCTCGCCGCTCACTAAGAAGTTTTTTACCTCACGCGCATGATTCAGCTGCTCGAGTACCCGCATTTTATGACCGGGTTTGGGCAGAAAATGGGTAAACTGCTCCTCATCTAACTGTCCGCTGATATAGCGGGCCGCGAGCTCTACCCCTTTTGAATCCATCAGGGCATGGTGCCAGGTGATGGTAAATGCAGCCTGCTGCCCTTTGAGTAAGTAGAGCCCGAAGTTGATCAGTTGGTCGTTAGGCAGCTTAAATTGCGATAAATCCTCCAAAGGTTCCGCTCCGGTCAGATCATCAACATGCAGTTGAGGTGCACCACCATCAGCGATCCGCTTCCATTTGGGAGCCTGAAAGAACCAGCCTGTATCCAACTGCAGATCGTTTAGCCATTTGAAGTAAGGATGTTGCAGCTTTCGCTGAATAGCTTCTACATTAGGCACGTTATCGAGATGCAAGACCAATCTGGCAATATTGCCCGCATCCGTCTTTTTTCCGGACCTATCCAGCAATAACTGGAAATAATCCGAACCGTTCAGCAAATATTTTTGTGGAAAGGCATCCATAGGCTTTAGGAGGCTTCTTCTTTGTATTGTAGTATGCAGTGGGTCAGCGTCTCTACCGAATGCAGATTATGATCGGTCAACGCTTCGTCTGGCAACTGAACCCCGAAGTGGCGTTCGATAAAGAGCACAATCTCAATCAGCGAAAACGAATCTAACCCCAGATCATCGGTCAGGGAGTCCGTCGTTTTGATCTCGATCTCATCTGCGATCAAATTGTCGGAGATGAAGTTGAGGAGGTCTGTGGTTATTTTGCTTGTCATGTGTAATATATTGAATATGGAGTATGAAATAGGAAGTATGAAACTTCATATTTCATATTTTTCCCTCTCAGTTCTACTCGATTCTTTTCTTCTGAATATCAACAACAACAAATATACTAAAGGTCCGGAAACTGCAGCTAATAAAATGCCAAGCCCGAAGCTTCCGACTACATATTGAAGCAGATTTTCACCGACCATGGATAAATTTATTGATTGATCAAACGGTATGGTGCCCTGCTGATTGAGCATGACTCCTCCTATTTTATAGCTACCATAAATAATGAAGGGAATCATAGGCGGGAGACTGATTTGCGCAGCTATCAGGGCGATCACTTTATTGACTTTCAGCAGACCACTGAAAAATACCGTCAGGATCATCTGCCAGCCCCAGAAGGGGGTGACGCCCATAAACAAGCCCAGCATGACAGCATGAGTAATCTTGGCATTGGATTGTGTGCCATTAATGATCTCATCCTTGAGAAATTTCTTTATGTTCTTTTTTTTTAAATTTCTCAGGAATTGCATAGGGCGCACATATAACAAGCCGATAACCACAAAAATACTATTGATAATGGTAATGCGGGTGAAGTCAGGAATTTTGCGAAAATGGGAAATCCGCTCTTCTTTAGGCGGATAATACACGTCGATCGGCACCGGTATCGTCTCCACCCCGCTCCAGGTGATACGCACTACGGCCTCCATTTCGTATTCGTAACGCCCGGAGTAAAAACGGATGGCCCGCTCCGCTTTCAATGGATACAAGCGATAACCCGACTGGGTATCGGGGAGTTTCAAACCGGTTACAACATGGAAGGTAGTATTAGAGATCCAGTGGCCAAAACTGCTTGCTCCGGGTACATTTTCCTGGTCCATATTGCGAGCGCCTACCATGAAGGCATTGGGGTGCTTTTCGAGTGCTTCAAGAAAGTTGGGCAGATCGGAGGCTCTATGCTGACTGTCAGAATCCATGGTGATCACCCGGGTATACCCCGCCTCCCAAGCGGCGTCGAAGCCATTTTGCAAAGCAGGTCCTTTGCCTTTATTTTCCGGATGATGGATAATAGTAAGTTGAGGATAAGCTGCAAGGATGGCAGCTGTCTCGTCGGTTGCTCCATCATTGACAACAATTAGGTTGGAGGTGTATTCTAGTACACTATCCAGCACCTCTTTTAGGAATGGAGCATTATTGTAGGTAGGGATGAGTACACAGCACTGCCAGTGGTCAAATTGCTGTTGATATGTCGGTTTGGAATTCATCAAAGGTCCCTCTGAATTTAAAGAATATAGTGTCTTCAAAAGATAGCTTACTAGTAATCGAACGTCCGGAATGATCAGGTATTTCCTTAATGGTTAAGGACAATACCACCTTTGGGTGTACTCCCGGATCTATCATCTGCAGGAACTTGATCACTTTGGATTGCGTTAGCTGCAATCGTTTTCCCACGATATCTTCGGCCGTCTCGGTCGTGATCTGCACCATACAAACACCGGGCACTACGGGTTGTTCGGGGAAATGCCCTTTAAATATAGCGTGATCCGGGTTAAAGATGATCTCTGCCGAATAGGATTCACCTTCTCCCTGCAAATTTTGTACCTGATAAAAATCGTCTTTCAGCATGGGTCAATACATTTGAAGTTGCAAAAGTAAGAAAAAAGGATGTAGGGTGGCTCATAACGCCAATTGTAGCATAGAAAAATTGTCGTTCATTAGTGGTCCAGCGTACCTTGATATAGAAATCAAGGAAGCCTTAAAAGAGTGGCAATCGGCATCGTCGGGTGCTCCCACCATTCAACCGTTTTTAGTCGGCATTTTCAGGTGCTCCCACCATTAAAATGGTGGGTTGAAAATTAAATTTCTCTGCAGGTGCAGATGTCCTCGTCCTCTGCTGGTGGAGACGTCCTCGTCCCCTTCTGCTGGTGGAGACGTCCTCGTCTTCTGCTGGTGGAGACGTCCTCGTCTCCTACTGGTGGAGACGTCCTCGTCTCCTGCTGGTGGAGACGTCCTCGTCTCCACCCCCTTTCCAGGTGCCTCTGGCACCCAACACATCCTCGCAAAACTTTTACGCCCCTGCCTAAAGGTGCCAGCGGCACCACGAAGATTGCTTTGGACGAAGACGTCCAAAGCAGCCGAGACGAAGACGTCCAAAGCAGCAGAGGCCTTCATTGCTCATTCCTCATTGTTAATTCTTCATTCCTCATTGCTCATTCCTCATTCTTAATTCCTCATATTTCGTACCTTTACAAAAAGTCAATTTTAAAAAGAATCATGATGAACACTCCTCCATTTCACCTTGCCGTTCCCGTCCATGATCTTCAGCAAGCGCGCCAGTTTTATGGTGAGTTATTAGATTGCGAAGAAGGGCGCAGCTCCGATCATTGGATTGATTTTAATCTCTTTGGCCACCAATTTGTGGCTCATCTAAAGGAAGGCATGCAGCCCGATCTGCATGTCAATCAGGTAGACGGACATGGTGTGCCGGTACCGCATTTTGGGGTGGTCCTCCCCTGGGAGCAATGGGAAGCATTGGCTGAAAAACTAAAAGCTCATAATATTACTTTTATCATAGAGCCCTACATCCGGTTTGAAGGCAAGGTGGGTGAGCAAGCGACGATGTTTTTCCAGGATCCTTCCGGCAATGCCCTGGAGTTTAAAGCTTTTAAGGATATGGGCCAGTTGTTTGCGAAATAGCGCGTTCGGAATGTCGCAACGATCGCAGTGAGCGGATCGATCTTTCGATCAAAATTTGCAATCCTTGCTTCGAGATACTCCGTCTATGCTAAAAAGATAGTTCAAACCGCAACTCAAACATCCCTTTTTCCTTTTTAATCTCCAGCCGGTAAGCATCCCCGTATTTAAGCTTAAGGCGTCGTCTGATATTTTCCAGGCCTACTCCGCCGGTTTTATCTTTCTGGCGATCTTGTTCATTAGTGGTGTTGGTGGTTGAAAATACCAATTTATCCTCTAAAACAGCTAATTCTATCCGAACAAAAGCATCGGGATTGGTATCAAAATCGCAGTGTTTGAAACAATTCTCTACAAAGGGGATCAGGATCATCGGTTCAATCCAGATATCCGAAAAATCGCCTGCTTTCTTGAAAGCAATATCCTGCGGTTCTTCATGTTTCATTTGAAAAAGGTCGATAAACTTTTCGATATGGTCAATTTCCTTTTGGAGGGCTACCTTGGCTTCTTGTCCCTCATAAATAACATACCTTAACAGCTCTGAAAGTTTAAACACCATCGGAGCAGTCTGATCAGACCTCACCACAGCTAATGAATAGATATTATGAAGGGTATTAAATAGGAAGTGGGGATTGATCTGCGCCTTTAAAAACTGAATTTGCGCTTGGTTTTGCTCGTTGATGATAGCCATATTTTTCTGCTCATTTTCAAACCGGTTCAAAAGAAGTTGATAGGCAAGACTCACTAAATAAATAGAAGAAGCAGACAAGACTGCCCCGATAAATAAACGCTGATCGCGAGTTAACAACCGCCCGGAGATTTCTACATCAGAGAATTGTTTATTGATCAAAAAACGAGCGAAAATAGTAATCGTAAAAACCAATACCGAAACGGCAATGTAGAGCAACCATTTTTTCTTTTCCAACAGGTGATTGATAAAGTAACTATTTAAATAAAATAGAATAGCTAAAGGAGTTATATTCAGAACTCCTCTGAGTAAACTAACCTGCCATGGGAAAAACATATTAAAGATCAGCTGATGGATTACAATGATAAATATCCAAAAACTGACATGTAAATAAACCAACCACTTTATTTTAATTGCAGAACTCATATGGGTAAAGCTACAGAATAAGCCGATGACTGCGTATTTTTCTCAACAATCAGTTGGATTTGATCTACTATTGGAAGAAATTTCCCTATTTTCATGAAATAATTTATCTTAAACCAATTACCTGCAACCAACTAATTAGTCAGTGATGCAAAAATATAATCTTTTTTTCCTACTTCTATCTCTGCTCATAGCTCTTGGATGTTCGTCTTCGGGCAGTTCCAGTGACCAGGCGCAGAATGAAGGGACTAATTCCATAACGAATTCCGATACGAATGCTCAGGCCCAAACGGCCCAATCTTCAGCTCCCCAGACCTACAAGGGGCTTTTATATCTTTCTCCCAGGCAGCAGTGGCTGCGTTTGTGCGACCAGCCGAATGAATATTTTCTGCTCAAAGATCAAACGGGCACACTCATAAACCAATATAATCAAAACAAACCAAAGCTGCTTTATCCTAATGAGCCGGTGATTGCTACCCTTACGGGTCAAAAGTTATTATCAGACACCTTAAAGCCCCCTTACACCGCTTTATTAAAGGTGAGCTCGGTAGATAAAGTGGTACAAAAGAACCATAAAAATAGTTGTATCCCTTATGAATATTGGGCATTAGGTAACGAACCCTACTGGTCGCTCGAAATCTCCGCCCGGGAAGGACTTATGGTGTTCAAAACCCTGGCTACCGTCGAAGCCCATCAATTCCCGTATGCCTTCCCTAAAAAATCAGACGGCAAAACGGTTTATGAAACTCAGAAAATTATTGCCGGTCAAACTCAAAAATTAAAGGCAGTCATCAAAGAGCAAGCCTGCTCCGATTCCATGTCTGATACGGAATACTCCTATAGCATCGAAGTAAAATGGCAAGGCAGAACCTATAAAGGATGTGCTGTACAGGGCGAGATCATCGATCAGTCTGAAAAAGCCCAATTTAAGATTAAAAAATAAATTAAAACTTAACAAAAAAATTTCCTTCCCGCCGGAACTTTTGGCCCCCCAAAAGCGTAATAGAATTTTCACTTTTTAGTGAGGCCGAATAAAATTCTATTATTTCATAAAAATGTCGAAAATTCCAAACAAATGATGGAGTTATTTTTTGCGGTATTAGCATCGTTATTTACGGTTGTTAATCCATTTGGGGCCGTTCCGGTATTCCTGGCTATGACCCCCAGCTATACCTCACACGAGCGGGAACACACGGCTAGAGTAACGAGTATTTACTTTGCCTTAATTCTCTTGAGTTTCTTTTTGGCAGGAACATTTATCCTGGCCTTCTTCGGTATCAGCCTTAATGCCATGCGTATTGCGGGCGGGTTGGTCATCTTTATTTCGGGCTTATCGCTGCTAAACGGAAAATTTGCGGAGGGTCGCGCTATCAATAAGAAGGTAAAAGATGAAGCGCTAGAGAAAGAGGATATTTCCTTTTCCCCTCTGGCCATGCCGCTGCTGAGTGGCCCGGGATCTATTTCCCTACTGATCGGCCTATACGCCGAGAACGAAAGCTGGCTAGACCGGGGAATTATCGGATTCGTCATCCTGGTCACCGGTTTTTTGGTGTACCTCATCATGCGATATTCCCCCTACTTGTATAAATTATTAGGACAAGCGGGCCTGAAAGCTATGTCTCGAATTATGGGATTCCTGGTTATGGCCATCGGTGTCCAATACGTTATCAGCGGAATCGTCGACCTGGTGCAGGTCCTGGTTGCTTAATATAATAAAGAGTGGCTTATAACACCAAAGGTGTTATAAGCCACTCTTCAATTCTTCATTCTTCATTGCACATTCCTCATTCCTCATTCCACATTGCACAATCCTCTACTTCACCAGCGTCACATCTCCTTTATACAGGATGATTTCACCGTCGATAAACGTAACTTCTGCAAAATAGACAAAGACAGCCGGATCTAGCTCTTCGCCCATGAACGTACCATTCCATCCGATGCCAGGATCATTGGGTTGGAAGTTCTGAAGTTCGAAAACAGTTTCACCCCACCGGTTGAAGATCATAAACTTGTCGATCTGTACGACGGTATTCTCATCAGCACCGATAAACAACACATCATTCTCTCCGTCTCCATTAGGAGAGAAGGCATTAGGAATAGATACCAACCGCCTTTTATCGATATTGACTACGATCTCATCTTCGTCCTGGCAACCGCTATTATCTTCAACAAAGATGCTATAGCGAGTTGTTTCCAGCGGTTTTATCGTTTGCTCCAGGCAATCCGGAACCTCGCATGCTTCAGGAAATAATCCTTCCCACTCAATAATAGCAAGATTAAGCGGATCATTGACTTGAGCCAAAATATCAATCTCATCTCCCAACCGGATCGTTGTATCGGGTCCAAGATCTACGATTAGTTCTTCAGGCTGATTGACTTGCACTTCCGTTTCAAAAATACAGCCTTCGCGGTCTCTGACGGTGAGGGTATAACTTCCGGCTTCCAGAAAGTTAAACTGCGGGAAGGTTGCAAAATTATTGCCGTCTAATGAATATTCATAGGGCGGAATTCCTCCCAAAGCCGTATCTACCTCAATGCGTCCGTCATTATCCCCAAAACAGGTAGCCGGGAATGAAGTTACTTTTCCATCTACCGGCAGCGGAGCTGCCAGCGATACATCTGCCATGGTTGTACACCCTTGGTTATCCGTAACCGTTGCCGTATAAAGGCCGGCCGGCAGATTCTGGATAGATTCGCCGCTCTGGCCGGTGCTCCAACTAAAGGAGTAAGGCGCTGTTCCCCCGGTAGCAGCTGCTTCAATAGAACCATCTTGGCTATCGTGGCAAGCCACGTTAAAAGCACCAAATTCTGACGGCGTTAACTGAAGAGCAACCACATCAGGTTGAGTAACTGACAGACTAATATTCTCTGTACAACCATTGGCATCGGTGACCGTTACGCTATAATTTCCAGCTGCGACCGCATCGGGGTCTTCTACCGGAGGCAGACCATTGTTCCATTCATAGGTATATGTCGGTGTACCGCCTGACACATTCAGCCCGATACTTCCATCGTTGCCGCTATTGCAACTAGGAGCGTCAAAATCCGCGGAAAGTACAATGGCTGAAGGCTCTGAGATATCAAAGCTGCCCAAGATGATACATCCCGAAGCATCGGTGACCGTTACCACGTAGTTGTTGGCACTAAGATTTACCAGGTCTTCATTCGTTCCGGCACCATTACTCCATTCATAATCATAAGGTCCCGTTCCACCGGTAACGGTGACATCGATCGTCCCGTCTGCACCGCTATTACAGCTCACATCGTTGGTCGTTCCGCTTATGAACAACTCCGCCGGCTGATCGATCTCTTCAGAGAGGAAGAATTGACAACCATTGGCATCGGTAATCGTCAAGTCATAGGTTCCTGCTGATAATCCAGCAGGATTCTGAGCACCGTCAATACCATCGTCTGACCAGTCAAAGTCAAAAGGAGCTGTACCCCCTTCGACTTGTACCTCAATGGACCCGTCGGAGCTCCCAAAACATAAGGCGTCAAAAGTAGTAGCGGTGGCTGTAAGGGCATCAGGTGTAGGCACATTTTCAGCAATCGCTGCTGTACAGCCATTCGCATCTGTTACCGTAACAGAATAGTCACCCGCCAACAGGTTTTGCGGATCTTCAACCGTATCTCCGTTATCCCAATCAAAAGAGTAAGGAGTGGTCCCTCCCATTACGGTCAGATTGATACTACCGTTTGGATCCCCACAAGTAGCCTGAGCAGAAGTAGTCTGAAGATCGATGGCATTAGGTTGGGTAACCGTTCCATTTGCGACAACGGTACAGCCGTCGGCATCCGTCACGGTCAATTCATAGTTACCTGCTAATAAATCCGTGATATTTTGAGTGGTATCTGTATTATTCCATTCAAAAGTATAAGGAGTGGAGCCTCCTCCAACTTCCACAGTAACGGCTCCGTCATCTAACCCGAAGCAACTGGCCGGAGTTGGCGTTAAAGATAAAACAGCGAGTGCAGGAGGTGTATTGACGCTTACATTGGTGTTAACCACACAACCGTTAGCATCGGTTACCGTCACCCCGTAATCGCCGGCAGCCAGATTTTGCGGATCCTCTTGACCGTCAAGATTATCATCGCTCCAGTCAAAAGTATAGGGAGTACTTCCTCCGGCTACCGTAAGTTCGATAGAACCGTTCGGCTCGCCACAAACCGCATTAACAGAAGAACTGCTTAACGTTAATTCCTGAGGCTCTTCTACATCGATCAGGCCGGGCACGAGTACGCAGCCATTGGCATCGGTAATGGTAGGCTGATAACTTCCTGCCGGAAGGTCGTCGATGTCTTCTCCCGTGAGTCCACCACCCCAATCCACCGTATAGGGAGGAGCTCCCCCAAGGATGTTGATATCAATTGCCCCGGTCGAGGTGGCATTACAAAGTACAGAATCTACAGTAGTGCTACTGATAAAGATAGCAAGAGGTTCGGTAATCGTAAATGAGCCTTGTGCGGTACAATTATTACCATCCGTTACAATAAGGGAGTAATTGCCTGCTGCAAGATTAAACAGATCATCTTGCCCGTCGAGCGAATCAACGCTCCAATCATAGCTATAAAGGCCTACGCCTCCCGTCACCGTTACATCGATACTTCCTGTTTCAAAACTATTACATAACACATTAGCGATATCTTCCGAGATGATCAACTCAGCCGGCTCACCTACCGTAAAGGCAGTGACTGCCGTGCACCCATTGTCATCAGTTACCGTGACTTCATAATCATTTGGAGACAGAGAGATCGGATCTTCCATACCATTTAAAGTTGGATCGCTCCAGAAATATTGATATGGAGGTTGGCCTCCCGTAGGAGTCACATCAATAGTTCCATCGATGCTTTCGAAGCAGGTAACCGGAGTACCGGTAGATGTAGCTTCTAATACAGGGGGCTCTGTAAGCAAAACATCAATAATAAACTCACAATCATCCCCATCGGTTATAGTTAAGGAATAATCGCCAGCAGGTAGATCGCTCAGGTCTTCAGTCGTTTCTCCGGAATCCCACTCAAAGTTGTAGGGGGGTGTTCCTCCGCTAGTTGTTACATCAATAGATCCCGTACTTTCTCCATTACATAAAATATCAACCGCATCAAAGGAAGCTACCAAGGCATTTGGTGTGCTTACGTCAAAACTGTCGATCACCTCACAGTTGTTGGCATCAGTGATGGTAACGAAATACAGCCCGGGTAGCAGACCAACCAGGTCTTGTTGGTTATTATAAGTCGTATCACTCCAGATGATGGTGTAAGGAACTGTTCCGCCCGTCACCGTAAGATCGATTACCCCGTTAGGTTCTCCACAAACGGCATTGACGGTTGTCCCGGAAACCGCAAGTACAGCCGGCTCGGTTATGGTTTCTGAAATTTCGGTGGTACAGCCATTATCGTCAGAAACCGTCACAGACCAGGTTCCCGGCCCCAAGGCGTCAGGGTCTTCGGTTCCGTCCCAGGTGTCGTCATTCCAGTCATAGGCGTAGGGAGCCGTTCCGCCGGTGACGGTTACATCCATCGTTCCATCCGCTGCACTATTGCAATTAACATCAGTAGCGGTGGCCGCAATATCCAGGACAGGCGGTTCGGCAACTACTTCATTCAGTACCACCGTACAACCATCTATATCGGTCACCGTAAGCGAATAATTTCCGGCCATGAGGCTGTCAATATCTTCTAAACCATTGAAGTTAAAATTATTCCATTCATAGGTATAGCCGGGATTTCCTCCGGTTACCGTAACGTCAATAGCTCCAGTGCCGTCAGAGTTACACAATAGATTGGTAATAACGGCATCAACAGTCATTAATCCGGGCGTATTGACGGTAACTGCGGTAGTAGCTACACATCCGTTGAGATCCGTGATCACTACATTATAAGTACCCGTATCCAGGTTAATGGGATTAGCCTCGCCGTCGATGGTATCATCATCCCAGTCGATAACATATGGTTGGGTTCCCCCCTGTATATCGATCAGGATAGCACCGTTGGCTTCACCGCAAATGGCATTAGTTGAAGAACCGCTGACTGTTAGCTCTGTCGGTTCGTCTACAGTGGCACTGGCAACTACCGAGCAACCGTCAATATCGGTTACGGTAACGCCGTAAGGCCCTGCCAGAAGGCCTGTTGGGTCTTCGGTATCTTGAGGGATTCCCGGATCATCCCAATCAATGGTATAGGGTGCTGTACCGCCGTTGATTGTCAGGTCAATACTTCCGTCATCGGCTCCAAAACAACTGGCATCGGAAGCTACTGCTGTAGCTCCAAGACCGGTAGGAGTACTAACCGGTACACTGAAGTCTATCGTACATCCGTTATCATCCGTAACCGTTACGGTGTAGGTTCCGGGACCCAATCCGGTAGGGTCTTCCACATCCGGCGTAGTAGCGGGATTCCAGTCATAGGAATAGGGCGCAACGCCACCTCCCACAGTAATATCTATAGAACCGTTATTGACATCACAATCAGCATCAGAGCCCGTTCCGGTAATAGTTAAAGCAGTAGGTTCCGTAAGTGTCGCTGTAGTGGAAATGGTACAACCATTCGCATCCGTAATGGTCAGATCATAAGTACCAACCGCCAGGTTAGCAGGATCTTCAGGATTACCCAGCAGCGGTGGGTCCCAATTAAAGGTGTATCCGGGCGTGCCACCTGAAATATCAATATCGATCGCCCCGTCATTACCACCATTACAACTGACATCTGTTACTGAGCTATTAAGCACCAGCGCCGTTGGTTCGGTGATGGGGAAAGTTTGGGAGAGCATACATCCATTGGCATCGGTAACCATAACAGTGTACGTACCGGAGGTTATTCCGGTAGGATCTTCTATTGCGCCCAGACCATTATCCCAAGAGTAATTATATGGAGGTGTTCCCCCTGAAACCGTAATATCGATTGCTCCGTCATCTCCACCATTACAGTTTACATTTGTCACACTACTATTCATATTCAAAGCAGTGGGTTGATTAATGGTTGTAATCAGGATGACTTCGCAATTATTTTGATCCGTAATGGTAACGCTGTAATTACCGGCATCGAGACCAGTAGGATCTTCCTCATTTCCGATACCTGCATCATTCCAGTTGAAATTGTAAGGAGGTGTTCCACCCGACAAAGTAATATCAATAGCACCATCGGTCCCGGCATTACAGCTAACATCCGTAGAATCAATGGAAGCATCCAACGCATTCGGTTCGTTGATCGAGATGGTTTCTACATCGGTACAGCCATTCGCATCGGTAACCGTCACGGAATAGGTGTTGGCAGTTAAACCAGTAGGATCTTGCGGATTGCCCGGAATGGCCGGATCCCAATTGTAGGAATAAGCGGGAGTACCGCCGGAAACACTAAGGGAAATACTACCATTATTTCCGCCGTTACAGTTGACTTGCGTAACATCATCTACCGTTATTTCTAATACATTGGGTTCGTCAACTACTATGATCTCTTCAGCTGTACAACCATTGGCATCCTGTACCGTTAAGACATAAGTTCCAGCCGTTAGACCCGTAGGATCTTCGGGATTGCCCGGCACCGCCGGCGACCAGGAAAAAGAATAGGTAGGTGTTCCGCCTGTTACCGAAATGGAAATACTTCCATCGTTACCACTATTACAACTGACATCCGTTACATCATCCACATCAATATCTATAGCTGAGGGTTCATCGACCTGAGCAGAAGTAACTGCAGTACAGCCATTATCATCGGTGACGGTAACAGAATAGACACCTCCATCCAGACCGGTAGGATCTTCGGGATTACCCATAATGGCAGGTGACCAATTAAAAGAATAATTACCTGCTCCTCCATTAACGGTCAATTCAATACTACCATTACCAGCACTATTACAATCGACATCGGTCACATTGTCAATAGTGACGGTCAAAGCGGAAGGCTCAGTGAGGTTGAGAACCGTATCTGCCGTACATCCGTTAGCATCCGTTACGGTTACGGCATAGGTGCCGCCATCTAGTCCGTTCGGATCTTGTGGATTACCGGGGACGGCCGGATTCCAATTATAGGAATATCCAGGTTGGCCACCTGTAATCGAGAGTGCAATACTACCGTTTCCGGCACTGTTACAATCTACATTAATGATGGTGTCTACATTGATATTTACTGCAGAAGGTTCAGTAAGTGTTATGGTCTGAACATCGGTACAGCCATTCGCATCGGTTACCGTCACATCGTAGGTCCCTCCGGCGAGGCCTGTCGGATCTTCGGGGTTACCCGGAATGGCAGGTGACCATGAATAAGTGAATCCTGGACTACCTCCATCCACTGATAGCGAAATACTACCGTCGCTGGCACTATTACAGCTAATATTTTGCTGGTCGTCAACCATTAGATTCATTGGAATATTAGCGGTGAGATTGACCGAAAAGGTATCTACACAGCCTTCAGAGCTAGTCACCGTAACCGCATAGAAGCCAGGCGTAAGGTTAGTAGCATTTTCTATGCCGTCCAGACTATTGTCATTCCAATCAATATCCACGGGAGGGGTTGCTCCGGCAATATTCAAATCAATACTACCGTCCGAGCCGCCCGAGCAGGTTACATTCGTCACTGCGGCATTTATCGTTGTGGTATCCGGTGTTAAAATGACCGAAAGAAAACTATCGCACCCGTTGGAATTACCGCCGGGAAATACCAGATCAACGGAACTGGTCGGTAAATTATCTCCCTGAAATGTATAGGTTATCCCCCCAGGCCCTACAAAGCTGATCTCTTCATCTGTACAGAGTGTTTCTTCTACAACTCCAAAGGTACTGGGATTCCAATTTACGGTTATTTCCCTCTGATATTCGCAACACTCCGGCGTCGTTTCAGTACAGGTATATATCCCGGGAGCCGTAATAAACTGGCCGCACCAGGTGATGAAGGTATTTTCACAAACAGTCGTATCCTCAAATACATCCGGAACAGGCGTTACAGTTACAGGAATGCATGTTTGCAACGTATCATTACAAGGCGCCTGGGCAGTAACGCATACCTCGCCATTCACAGCATTCGGCCATGAGACAGTAATTGCCGTAGCATTCGGCCCTTGTGCCGGTGTTAATATCGTTCCGCCATTAACTTCCCATACATAATTTCCGACACAGTTATTGTTGGGATTGATCTGATAGGTATAAACATTACATGGATTAGGGCACAGATCCGTCTCTCCGACAATAGGTCCGGGATCCTGCAGTGGCGGCGGATCTACTGATCCCCCCGTAACATCTACCTCCCAGTCGCATTGATCAAAGGCCCAACCATCAACAATCAAATAATAAATTTGACCGCAAATAACATTATTGGCTGTTAACACGGCCGTCCCGTTCGATACCCCGGCATTGTAGCAATTCGAAACAGGAAAGAAACCATCACAAACACCATTTGCACCAAAAATCTGGGCCTGAATACCTCCTCCCGGAGGCTGATTAGAACCCTGGCAGTTCGTAACATAAATAGTCAATTCAAAAGTACTCCCACCTGCTACAAACGCAATCCATTGATTATTATCCACAGAACTTGCACAAAAACCAGGAGGTGCAATACCGTTAGCCGTGGGAGGGGTGGTTGAACAAAACCCTTGTAGGTCAGAAGCACAAATAATGGGTGCATTAGCACAGTTTGTACCAGGATCGATTGGATTAGTACAAGGATCCTGAGCAATCCCAAAATTCCAAAGAAATAAGATTACACTAAAGACAAGTAAATTTTTCGACATATCAAAAAGGGGCTTTTTGTGAAAAAATTTGGCATTCCATTCCATAAATCAATGTTATGAAATAGATTAAATTAATAATTTTTTAAATTTAAAACATCAACAAATACAACTAAATAAATCAAATTGCCCTTAATTTTCCTATTTTGATCTATTCGATTTTTAGGTAAGTAGCCAACTCACTGAAGAAAATTTCTTTTTTCCTAAAAACTAAAAATTAACTTTGGCCTTAAATGGAGTGATGCAAATATAGTATTTTTTTCATGATTTTCATGATGTAATAACATTAGGTATCCAATCCTACATTACTTTAAATACAGGATCCAAAGATCTACTTCGCTATATTTTGGAAGATTTAGGTAATGAATGTATGACCTGCAATCACCTTAAAAAAAGGAAGCCTGAATTTACTGCTAAATTCAGGCTTCTTTTCTAAAAATTAATTCTCTTGGAGATCAATTTTATTTTATCGCACCAAAGTGACATCACCTTCATAGATGATCACCTTACCGTCAATAAATTCGATTTCGGCATAGTATACAAATACAGCCGGGGCCAGGTCCTTTCCCTTAAAAGTGCCATCCCAGGCTTGTAATACACTGCCGTCCGGTACAAAGTTCTGTAATTCATACATCAACTCTCCCCAACGATTGTACACCCCAAACTTGCGCACTAGACGCACATCCTGGCCTCCAAATATTCTAAAATAGTCATTCTCTCCGTCTCCGTTCGGACTAAAAGCCGAAGGTATAAACACCCTTCTCACCTTCTCTACCCGTATCTTCACCCGGTCTTCTGCTATACAACCGTTCTCATCCTCCACCACGATCGCATAATCCGTCTCATTCTTCGGCTCATCTTCATAGATCTTGCAGTCCAGCAAACTGTCCAGACCGCCTCCCTGACAGAACCTCCTCTCCGGTAACGTCCACTCTATGTAGGCCAATACCTCATCCGGACGGTTGATCTTCGCCTCCAGCTCTATACGTTCTCCCAACTCGATCACATCATCTTCTCCCAGATCCACCACCAGCTCATCCGGCTGAGTGATGCTGATCCCATTGGGGGTCGTCCACTCACAGCCAATGGCATCCTGGACCGTCACCAGGTAATTCCCGGCCGTCAAAAACGGAAACTGACCAAAGGTCGAGAAGTTCTCTCCATCTATCGAATATACATACGGAGGCGTACCCCCTACTACCGAGTCGATAAACAATGCGCCGTCATTCTCTCCAAAACACGTCACCTCCTCTGTCGTGATCGCTGCCCCTGTCGGTACGGCCGTATTCTCATCCACCTCTACACTTACACTCGACTCACAACCGTTCACTTCATTGCGCACCGTCAGCATATAACTGCCGCTGCTATTGACCGTAACGTTTAGCTCCTTAGAGCCCGATACGATACTGCCATTGATCGTCGTCCAGGTGTAGCTAAAGATACCGCCGGCACTCGAGCCCGTTCCGTTGATCTGTACTTCTTCGGTCACACAATCCAGCTCCGCCGTCGCCTGCGCTACCGCCAACGGCGCTTCCCGGTCTTCCTCTACCGTCACTTCCGCACTATTGCTACAACCATTCTCAGTATTGACTACCGTCAGCGTATAATCGCCAGACTGGT
>CAZHOV010000127.1:0-16542 GCA_964534315.1 uncultured Saprospiraceae bacterium
CAGGGTGCACCTCTACCTTGGAGGGTAGACAGGTCTCACACCCCTCCTGTAGTACGTACTACAGGATACGGATCGCGCCTGCCTGCCGGCAAAGGCAGGAATACGGCGGTTTGGCTCCACTACTATGGCCTCTGCTGACTTCTCCAGTCCGGGAGTAAACCGCCTCCCATCCGCTTCTATTTGCCGCTTATGCGATTCTCCGAAATTCTTCGGAACAGGCTGTGTTCCTCGGTACCGGGTTTTGCAGGCTCGCTTTCCCGGCTATTGGTCGGGACAGGCTCTTACTCCATGCCTCACGGCAAACCAGCTCTGCAAGTCTGCGGGGCAGGCTTTGCGGCTTACTACACGCATACTTACGATAACTTTCATCTCCCAAAAGTACCTTTTAGAGTTGCAAATGGCTCTTTCTTCTTATCTTTAAGCCTGGTGGCTTTGCCGATAGCTCGAATTGGCCATCTGCGATGCCCATTCGAGGCACACACAAACGCTAAAACGTCAAGTGTCGCTAGACGCGCCACCTGTGTTTAGCGAGACCGTTATGCGGCAGCTTTAAGGACAATCGACAGTAAAATTAACCACTATAATTTAAGATAATATGACACTATTCAATTTTTTACTAACAATCCATATTGTACTTGGTGGTACAGGTCTTTTACTTGGAACGTTAGTTATGTTTTTGAAGAAGGGCAACAAGCGACATAAGTTAATTGGCAATATTTATTTTTACTCAATGCTAGGGACAGGACTTTTTGCTATGGCTTTGTCCTATTTGCGCCCGAGCCAATTCTTGTTTATAACCGCTGTGTTTACTATTTATATGATATTGACAGGGAAAAGGTATTTAAAAAAGAAAAAAATAGGTGACGTGACTCGACTCGATTGGTTATTGACTATTGGAATGCTTGTATTTGGTATTGCCTTTATAGGACTCGGAACTAATGGAATAATAAAAAGCAATTACTTTGGAATTGTACTTGTTGTATTTGGTGGACTAAGTTTATTGTTTGTTTATCAAGATTACCGCAACTTTAAAGGGCAATCAAGTATCAAAAACTTTTGGTTAACGACTCACCTTCAAAGAATGGTAGGAAGTTTTATTGCGGCTTTTACAGCTTTCATAGTTGTTAATAACACCTTACTTCCAGAGCTATTGGCTTGGTTATTACCAACAGCTATTTTAGTGCCTGTTATCACAATTTGGAGAAGAAAATATCAAGTTAAAGTTAGTAAAAATTTATAAATCCTAAGAAAGCCGCCCACACAACATCGGCCATAAAAAATTGTTGATCAATTACTTAAGCGGAAAGTAAAACAATAAATTATGATCATTGCGGATTTATTGGTTTGGTATTTCAGGAATATAAAACAAAGTTCATTCCCGCTACTGATATTGGTTGGCGCTTGAAAAAATCTACTTGGAGGAAAGGTTATGCAACGGAAGGAGCAAAAATATGCTCCATAACAAACTTGACGGAACCAGCGCTTGAAGCAACCTGGAACGACGCCATAAAAAAATACGATAAGCTTCAATGAAAGAAAGATTCACCAGTACGATATCATGGAAAGAAAGGAACATCATGAAAGCGAAAAGAACTTCAATATTAGTATAAAGCTTTGAAATGGTGGAGAATGGGAAATAATGAAAAAGTTTTTCCTTTTTTTCGCTCTAATTTCCATGTCTATTTTTATTGCCTGCTCTAGCCAGAAAATGGAAGATGATCTTGCTCCTGCTGATCAGGAATTGAATACGCTACCCACCGAGGATAATTCCGGCAATCCTGAAGATGATAACACCATAGATCCTGGAAAAGCCCTTTTTTCGATTAATAATGAAAATAAGGAATTATATGAAAATGATGCTTTATTGCTAACCAACAATTCCATCAATGCTGTTTCCTATCAATGGGATTTTGGCAATGGTGACACCTCAACAGAAGCGCATCCCGATTACCAATATAAGATCCATGGCTACTACACCGTCAAACTGACTGTAACCGATGCCGATGGCAACACCCATGAAGCAAGCGATGAAATTCTGGTGCTTTGCGTCTTTGGAGGAGGAGACCATGAGCAGTAATAGCAAATAAAGATGACCTACTACACCCAAGAATTAAAGCGGATTAAGGAAAGCTGTTTCTCCAACTTATTCAAAGCAAAAACAGGCATGGCGCCTTATGAATGAATTTTTCAGGTCGATCATTCCGGAGAGTACAGGAGCCTCTTCTTTAATGGAACAAGAGGTGATTCAGGAATTGTGGAGTGGATATGGAAAAATCATGCGAGTCAGATTAGAGGATGCTTCTACGTTGATGCCCTTGAGGAAACAGAGCTATTGTGCCTGGAAAAAAACAAGCTTCAAAAACTCTATGAGAAAGTCCCGAAATTTGAGAGATTTGGCAGAATAATAGCTGAAAATGCATACCTGGGCATAAGACACCGAACAAAAACGCTAACGAATCTTAACGCTGAAGAAAGATACTTAACTACTCATTGTATCAGGTTTTAACCTAAATGCACAAACGAATCCAGAACCTTTAAAACCGCTTCCCCACCCCCAATGCAATCGACCAGGTGTGATATGCGCCAAACCGATTATCGTAAAAGAACGAGGGTGCGATATCCCAATGGTTAGGTAGCTCAAACTCGTACTCCAGGCCTAGCCGGAGAAGGGGAAAATTCTCAGACCGCTCAATCTCTATACCCGGACCAACCTGAAAGACCAGCCCTTTCCAGGGTTTAAACAAGGCGTCAAGGGTGAGCACCAACGGAGATTGCCGTTCCAACTCATCTTGTTCCGCATTTTCGCGAACGAGTACAAACGTCTCTATTTCCAAATCACTGTGCAACCCTATCCCCCATTCTTTATTAAACCAATACTCCAAATCCAAGCCCCAGGAAGGAATAAAAAATTCCTCTCCGGAGTGCTCATCCGGTATAAGCGTATGACCAATGAGAACTGCCACCCGGAAGGGAGGTATTCTTTCTTCTACCGAATGAATACTCCCGTGCAGATACTCCTCTTCTACATGCTGTGCCTGACTAATTATTGGGAGGTAACCTAAGAAAAATAAAAAAAGGATTGTATACTTGCTCATCACCACGTTTTTGAGCAAATGAAAGAAAGATTTTAGATAATTTTGGTGAACCAAATCACAAAAGCAAAGAAAATCAAGCAACAGCTCCATCAAGATTTTCCAGCAATTATTTCAACACGATCAGTGCGTCGCCACGGCAGAAACGGTTATTGTTCAGGTTGATAATCATAGCGGGCGCAGCAAACCATTGACCGATGCCGCAAAGGAAGCCTTAAGTCAGTGGTTGATCGCATAAAATACCCAAATTACCTTTACCACACCACCTTTCCCTCCAGGCGTATATCTCTTGAAGAACTGCCGATCAGTAAGTTAAATTGACCGGGCTCCGTGACCCAGCTTTGTTTTTGCTCATCATAAAAGCTAAACGCGCGCTCGTCCAATTCCAACTCAATGGTTTTGACGGCTCCCGGCTCTAAAAATACCTTTTCAAAAGCTTTCAACTCTTTCTCAGGGCGCTTTACGGAGGCTTCCATATCATGTACGTAAAGCTGAACGACTTCAGCCCCTGCCCGGTCTCCCGTATTCTCAATGGCAATCTTTACCTTGACCTTATTCCCCTTTTTTTCCACTTTCAATTCTTTATATTCGAAAGAGGTATAAGAAAGGCCATGCCCAAAAGCAAATTCGGGTTCTACCTTATAGGTATCAAAATACCGGTATCCGACAAAAATGCCTTCTTTATGATCGATCAACAGATTTTCATCGGGATAGCTGGCTAACGAATGGGCGGGGCTATCTTCCAGCTTTTTAGGGAACGTCATTGGTAATTTACCAGAGGGATTCACTTTTCCGAATAGGATATCAGCCAACACATTTCCGCCATCCATGCCAGGATACCAGGCCTGAACAATCCCTTTAGCATCCGCTACCCAGGCGCGCATATCTACCGGACCGCCCCCCATTAACACAATGATCGTATTCGGATTTGCTTTCAGCAATTCCCGGATCAATTCATCCTGCCCAAAAGGGAGTTGCATGCTGGGTTTATCTACCACTTCGGCGTCATAGGCATTATCGCCCCATTCGTCCGTATAACCATGTATCCAGCCCCCGATATAAATAGCCGCATCGGCTGAAGATGCTAATTCAACCGCCTCTTGGATCATTTCCGGATCAGCTTGGCGTTCACGGGCGATCTCGTATCCGGGAGCAAAGTCGACTTCCACCCCTTCTCCTTCCAAATGGTTTTTTATTCCTTCCAGACCAGTCACTTCATAAAATGCTTTAACCTGAGAACTCCCTCCCGCTCCGGCGTGCTTCCGGTTGGCATTGGCGCCAATAACTGCAACGCTCTTCAGTTGAGATGGATCCAAGGGTAATACGCCATCGTTTTTCAGCAGGGTAATCGCCTCTTCGGCTACTTTGCGGGCAACTTGTTGATGTTCGGGGGTATTGTATTCGCCGGGTTGACGCTCACCAAATTTATTGATCTTGACCATAAGCTCCAGTATCCTTCGCACTTTACGATCTACAAGAGATACATCCAACAGGCCTTGTTTCTCTAGCTTAATCAGGGTGTCCCCCAAATGGAACTTGCCGTAATCAATTACCCCCTGAAGCATTTTTAGGTCCGTCCCCATTTCAATATCCAAACTAGCATGTAAAGCGCCTTTCGTCTCTTTCACGGCTGCCCAGTCACTAATGACCACGCCGTCAAATCCAAGATCATCTCTCAATATCATATCCAACAGATATTGACTATGCGCACAATAAGTGCCCCGAAATTTGTTGTAGGCAGCCATTATGGTATATACATCCGCCTCCTGAACGGCAGCGGCAAAGGCGGGCAGATATATTTCCCGGAAGGCCCGGTCACTCATCTCAACATTAACATATTCCCGCTCGTATTCCAAAGTATTGGCAATATAGTGCTTGGCACATGCCGCAACTCCCTGATCCTGCACCCCCTTTATGTAACCAACCACCATCCGGGCATTTAGATAAGGATCTTCGGTTAGATACTCAAAATTTCGACCGTTGAGTGGTGAGCGGATAATATTAAAACCGGGACCAAGAATTACGTCTTTGCCGCGAAAATTGGCTTCGCTCCCCAAAACACTTCCAAATTCATATCCCAACTTTTTATTCCAAGTTGCCGCCAGAGCGGTACCTACCGGTAGGTACGTACTGCTGTCATAGACACTCTCATCCTTCTCCCAATCTCTGCCGTGTTCATGACGAACGCCGTGAGGACCATCAGACATAATTAGCTCGGGGATACCCAGTCGCTCTACCCCACCGCTGGTGAAAGAGGAACTGGCATGGATCATATCGACTTTTTCTTTGAAAGTCATTTTTGCCATTAAGGAGTCGATATCGATTTCGGCGTTGTTCTGTTCTTCCGGCATATTGTTTTGGCAGCTTAAAATGAACAAAGAAGGTAAAATGAGAAGAAGGTATAAAGTAGGTTTCAAAGTCAGGTTGTTTTTGTTGTGCTAAAAAATAAAAACGTTTCTATCAAGGTTTATGCTAATCATAGCATTAAAGATATTATTTATTAAAAATATTTCTAACTTTATTATTTAAGAAGTTAGAATTCCATTATTTATTAATAAACGGAACCAAATACATTACCTTATTAATTTCAATCTTATGAAAACTTTAAATTTATTCAGCATTTTAGCCCTTTCAATTGCTATCACCTTGCTTTTCGTTGTCTCTGGTTGCAATAATGATGATGACGATACCACTCCTGACACGCCTGAAAATCCTGCACAGCAAGTGCTTTATTTTTTTAGAGGGGATATTGATGGAGCTATGGAAGAAATAGAGGTAACTGCACTAAATGAAGCAAGCGTTTATAATTCTCATTCTGCCAGCCTTGGGCTTGACACTTGTGTTATTTCTTATGGTAGTTTTTTGGAAGCAGCCTTTGAAGAAGAACCTGCATTTGGTATAGACCTGGAGAATTTTTACATTGGTGCTTGCAGCTTGGAGTATGATGTTTTTCAAGATCTATTTAATACCCAATCCCTCCCCTTTGCTCAGGATGGCGTTAATTCGACAGAAAATTCAGCGATTGTAAGTTGGAGTAATAATGATAAATTTTACAGCTCCGCTTACGGAGAGCAAACCAATAGTACATTTACCATTACAAACCTTACCTTTGTGGAAAATGCTTTTGGTAAATTCTATGATGTGGAAGGAACCACCAACTGTAAAATGTACAACACAGACAATCCTGCCGAATCGATAACGCTGGAAAATGCAGAATTTAAGGTAAGCATCGCGGCATATAATAATTAATGAAGTACAAGCATTTCTACAATAATGGCCATCATTTCAAAGGATATCGAACAGGCTGTTCAGTTTTTAAAGAACGATGAAGTGGTAGCCATTCCAACCGAAACGGTCTATGGGTTGGCTGCCAATGCGTTGAGTGAAGCGGCGGTCTCAAAGATCTACGAAGTCAAAAACCGGCCACGATCTAACCCGTTGATCATTCATGTGAAAGGAATAGAAGAACTTGAGACTTATACAAAAAATATACCCGAAGTAGCATTCACCCTGGTCAAAAACGTCTGGCCCGGGCCACTCACCCTTTTGTTAGAAAAGAAGCGTATCGTGCCGAATGCGACGACAGCAGGTTCTGAAAGGGTAGCTGTGCGCATGCCTGATCACCCGCTGACCTTGGCACTGCTTCAAGAACTCAATTTTCCACTCGCTGCCCCCAGCGCCAACCCCTTCGGCTATATCAGCCCAACAAAGGTTGAACACGTAGAAAAGCAAATAGGGAATAAGATTCCGATGATCCTGGATGGCGGGGATTGCAGACGCGGAGTCGAATCCACTATCGTCGGCTTTGAAAATAATGTTATTATTATCTATCGCTTAGGGTACCTTACAGAAGAAGCTATAAAAGCAGCGATCGGTAACCAATATGAGATAGCCAGAACGACTCAAACCAAACCCGTCACTTCTGGCATGCTACCCTATCACTATTCTCCTAATACGCCTCTATTTTTAGTAGATGATCTAGAAAAAGCAATCGTTGATCTTAATCCGGAGGAGACCGGTATTGTTAGTTTTAACAAGTCATTTCCAGCCTTCAATCATTGCCGTATACTTTCCGAAAAAGGAGACCTTAGGGAAGCCGCTCAACGGTTGTATGCTTCGTTGATCCATTTAGACGGGCTGAACCTAAAGCAAATCTATTGTGAGCGACTACCAGACGAAGAACTAGGTAAAACGCTCAATGAGCGGTTAACGAAAGCTTCTAATAAATCAAAACTTTAATAGATAACACTTTACTCCAATTCAATTCCTGATCCCACAAACATGATTTATTTCTTGCGCAAACTACTTGTTTATTTTTTGTTAATCCAATGCATATCATCATGTTCTGAATCTCCCCACCCCAAAGGGTTTGATTTAAACGGTAAAAGCCGGTTAACCATAATAAATAGAACATCCCTACCTTTGAAACTAAAGCTGGAAAATTGGTATTTATTACCTACTGAGTTACAAAAAATAGATACCATCCTTTCCAAAGGAGATACCCTTACCACCGAGGTAATCATACAGGCCAACAATTATTTCGATCTTAGCCTTAATGAACAGCCGTACAAGCTCTTTGCCGCTCCCGGTTCCTCCACTGTTTTTAATTATAGCCCTGAAGGAATGACTTTCTCCGGAGCGCACTCATCCATTAACCAATTTTTAGAGCAATTGATCAAAAAACACCATCTGAAAATGCTCAATCTTTTTGCAGCCGAAAATTGGAACGAAAAACTGTACAGAGCTTTTGCCATTAGCAGTCTTCCGCATAGCACTCTGGTGGATCGCGAAGGAAAATTCGTCCAAAATAACTGCCTGAGAGCGAGCCAGGGAATTGCGCAGCAGATCAATCAACTGCTGAAAGACAGGAATTAGCCCTCTTCCAACCAAAGCTTTCGATACTCCCCTTTTTTATCGTACCTTTCTGCTTGTCCTTTGGTATTAAACACCCGGTCACGAGGGTCATTACCTACCCCTGCGGCGTAGATCCAGTTGCCATAATTGCTGGCCACATCGTAATCAATAAGCATCGATTCAAACCAGGCAGCCCCGACCCGCCAGTCTTGCTTTAACTTGTGTACTAAAAAAGAAGCGACATTTTGGCGGCCCCGGTTGCTCATAAAACCGGTAAGCTTGAGTTCTTTCATATTGGCATCTACAAAGTCATCACCCGTTTCTCCGTCAATCCAGCTTTGAACTTTCTTTGGTTGGTATTTCCAGTCTATCGATTTATCCTTGATACCTCCTGGCAGGAAGATTTTCTTGCCATACCGCATGGCCGTATATTTGAAAAAATCACGCCAAAGCAATTCAAACTTAAGCCAATAGGTAGATTTGTTTTTCTCTACTTCCGCTTCATAGTCCTCTACTTCCCAATAAATATTGCGCGGAGAAATACAACCGTGAGCCAGCCAGGGAGAGAATTTACTGGAGTAATCGGCGCCGATCAAGCCATTTCGAGTCTCTTTGTAGTCCGATAACTTTTCGGTTTCCCAAAAATAGTGTTCCAGCCGCTTCCAGGCTTCTGTAGCTCCTCCTTTGAAAGGCAACACTCCTCTGCTATCCGGTTGGGCACTTTCGAAACCAAAAGCTTGCAATCCAGGCACTGGCGTTTGCTCTAAATCAGGACTCTTCACCTTTTCCGGACTTGGGAAAGCTGCTCTGACTTCGCTGTAGCGTTCTACCTTCTTCCGGAAGGCCGTAAACACTTCCGGCATGCGGTCAATAGGAAAGTTTACGTCATCCGGATGGATCAATGGGCTGTTGTGGAAAAATTCAATAGCAATTTGTTGTTCTAACGCTTCCTCTACCTTTACCTCCTCTGCGGTATACTCTTTAGCACAAAAGACGGTTGAGCAAGCATATTGCCTGGCTAATTCAGGGATAATTTCAGCAGGACGGCCTCTCTTAATAATCAAATCACTCCCCACCTCCTGCAAATGATCTTTCAAGTCAGCAAGCGATTCCAACAAAAACTGCATCCGGTAAGCCCCTGTTCGCTGAAATCCCCACTGATCCTCTTTAAGCCATTGCTCATCAAATACATATACTGGCACTACTTCATCACATGCTGCTAAGGCTGCCTGCAAGGCCAGGTTATCTCTTAATCGAAGGTCGGTTCTAAACCAAAGTATTCCTCTGTTCATGGTAATTTTTTAATAATTTGGGGTGAACATAAATACGTTTTATAATCAGCCCCTCCTAGCCTCCCCAAAGGAGAGGAATAATTATGGTAAAGGACGCATTATGCACACCTTTCAATTAATTATTAACAAACAGAGATACGGGACTTATGTTTGAACAAAAAGGTAAGAGATGAAAAAAGGTAATTATGAGTCAAAATAATTTTATCGCTTTATTGTTGAAGATCATCATTTTAGCTTCCATAACCCCTTCCTGTAAGTCAGTTTCAGGTATAAACAAAGAGTCAAATAAGAACCAGATTGATCAATTGAATTCTAAAGAACAGATTATTGAGTTCGTGACCCAAAGATTTGATCAACTTAAGCCTTTTAGTGATGTTTCTTTTAATATTAAGCCACTAAAAGAGCTTTACCAAGAAAAGGAATTTCATGTCTTAATCGATAGTTTTAACTTAACATCCTCTTGGTATTTTGATGATCTAAATAAGGATGGCTTAACTGATATTTTAATTCTTGGTGTACGTTCAGGTATAAGGCCTATTTTAATTTTAGGTAGTAATGATGATAGTTATAAACTTTTAAACTTGGAAAGAGGGTACCGAACTGGTGCGCCTTTTCCAGTTATCGAGAAGATAGGCGATAAATCTTTTGTTCGGAATTACGAATTGGTAATAACCTTCAATGCGCAAGGAGAAAAAGTAAGATTTTTAAAAAACTATTTACTGACCATAAAAAATGACTATTTAATTGAACACCCTATAAATAAAGAAAAACTTCAAATTGAGAAAATTACAATTCATCAATCTAGATCTAATCATTACCCACATATTGTAATATCTGTCGATAATAAAAAAGAAGTTAAATTTATTGAAATGACAGCAGGTAAAGCTACTGGTCTATATAGGAAAACTCTTTCAGAACCACAATTTACAGAGCTTTGGAATTGGCTATCGTATATTCATATAGGTAGCTTAAATAAATATTATCAAGATGATTTAATAGACGGAAGTGAAGTAGATCTGAATATTCTTTTCAATGATAATCAAACTAAAGAAATAAATGATAGTGGAAGATCAGGCACCTTTGGATTAATAGAGCTTTACCGAAAAATTAATCAAATCTACAATCATGGGGGTTTTGAGTTAATTAAAGCTTTTCCCAGGAATGAATTGAGAAATCAACTTAAATTATTTTATGAAAAATAGGGTAAGTAATGGCCATGAACATCGGCCTATTTATTAATATGAGTCATGCGAATCATGGGCTAAAAAATACCCTTCCAAGCTGCAGAGCAGCGATAGATCGTAACCTATGGGGTAAGCCATAGGAAATGGACAATACATAAAAAAGCCCAATATGGGCGACAGAATATTTCATGACCAGATACTGTTCTATCGCAGCTACGCAGCTTTCGGAATAAACGATTATTAATACCTATGGCTAAATCGCCATAGGCTAAGATCTATCGCCCCCTACTGGGGCTGAAGGAAATTTAATTTTTGAAATTTAGCTCATGATGCGGATGACTCATGTTCAGTCGCTAAGTCGTTAAATCGTTGAGCCGTTCCTTTCGCTACTGAATACTTACCTTTTCTGTTTTCCAGACACCATCCTGCCCGAATTGGAAGTAATAAAGCCCGGTGCCCAGCCAGTAAAAGTCGCGTATTTCATCGAAATAACCATTGATCTGTAACTTTTCCTGGTAGACCTCGCGGCCCAGTGCGTCGATGACGCGAAAGTTGGTGGTACCCATAAATCCTTCCAGCTGTATTTTTATCTGGCCTGAAGTTGGGTTGGGCGAAAGTTGAACCGCCGCTTCCGGCAATTCGATTATCGACTCCGTATTATCGGGAGCCGTAACATAAAAATGGAAAAGGATCGAACGACCAAACTCTGACTCAAAGTTCTCTACTGCTGCATCCAGTTTTGGATGTAAGAAACGGAAGTATCCTACTCCCGCATTAGGGTCTGCCCAATAGGATAGGCCATCATTGCCGGTATCTAATAATTCTAAAGTATAGCACCCGGGATCAAAGAATAGCGTATCCTCATAAACCGTATTATTTTCGAGGTCATCCCAGACCAGAATTTCATCGCCTGCCATATTTTTAATCACCAACGAATTTTCATGGGCCCGGTTATTTGTTTTTAACCGAATGCGGTTATCCGGATCAAAGGTCTCGGGGATGTCAAAAGTGGTTTGGTAGCTGTCATTAACCGTGTGTGGATCTGCTTGCCCGTTCGGATTACTCAGCTCAACGGTGAAAATATGCTCATCATCGCCTATCCAGAAAGCTTCAGAAGAAAGCGGTAGTGTTACCACATCTTTTTCCATAAAGGCCAGATTGCCTTCCCATTCAAACACCTCCGAGGTGCCCCCGGAGACACCGTAGGTAATAGTCACATTTGTCAAGGCATTAGCTCCGCTATTTCGAATAACGATCTGCGGATCGTTGCAGATCGGGTTGAATCTTGAATAATACTTACGTTTACTAGGTGCCAACACATCGTAAATTTCTGCATCTACCCCATGACTGGGCGTTCCATAGTGAAATAACTGCATCGCCACCTGGTAATTACCATTACCCATGCCTTGATTATTGGAAGGCACTGGCGTAATGTCATAATCCAGCGTCACAGAAGAGCCACTGACATAAGGGGTGATATCGAAATCGTGATCTTTTACCAGATCGCCGGGGCACCACCCTTCACGAGCTCCGGGCCAGGTTCCGCCCTGAGGGAATACGGCATTAAGAGCGCATTCGTTGTACTGAAAAATCTTCCAGTCGGCAACTTCCTCACCATCGACAAATAAATAGTGGGTATTGTCTTTCCATTCGCAACAATGCGGATAGCTACCGGTATTACTATTATGGCCATGACCGGTAAAACGGGTGCGGACGGAGAACATTGAGGCATCAGGATGGAGATCCAGGGTTTGGGCAGGTAATGCAATATCATCATCCAGGTTTTTATAACTGTGCGAACGGCGAGGTCCCCATATCTGATCCATCTGTTTTACTTCGCGTGGAGGTGTCCCTTCAATCATCATAAATTTAACATCGATCAGTTCTTGCTGATTACCTGCTGCAAAGTCTACAGAGTCCCTCAAGAGAAAGGCATAATCCGTCACATCATAAATCCAGGTAGTTCCCTGCGCCCCCAGCGATAATCCAATCCCGTAAGGAGTAATAAAGCGACCAATTTCATAGCGGTCGACGATTTCAAAAGGTTCGCTAAAATAGGACAGTTCATAATTATCAAGCTCGGTATCCGGAGTAATGATATAGGTTTCGAGTACGTTGCCCATATCATCGTATAAATAACTTTCTCCTGCAGCCCAGCCATAGAGATAATCTACGGGGGCAACATCATTACCGTCCACTTCATAAGTGATCACACTTTGTATAGGGCGCAGTACGGAATCCATTACGATGGTTTCTCCATCGACGAAGGTATAATCACCTCTAAGGAAAGTAACCGTTGGCCGGACTTGAGTGATTTCCTGGATTTCCCGTAAAGTCGTCGCATCATAGATCTTTCGCTGAGGCGCTCCATTAATAGAGGCATTTAATGAAGCATTCACTTTATTTTCAATAGTTCCCCCTTGTCCTTCAAAAGCATAATAATACAATAAAGAAGCATATTCCGGATGGCTGTTATCAACAGACTTATTCATCCATTCAGCTATCGTGGCTTCATCCAATTCTTTATTCCAGATTCGGAACTCATCGATCTTTCCGTTATACTGTCCGCCTGCAAGCGGTCTGCCTGCAATGCTGAACGCCGTAATACCGGCCATTGATCTGGAGTTGCCGGTTCCCAGGTGCCACAATTCTCCATTCAGATAGATCCTCATTACTCCCGTATTATTATTTTTGGTAAATGCCCAGTGGTTCCACTGCCCAGCATATTCTTCAAAGTCGGCATTGGTAAAGATACGATCATAACTATTCCCTTCATTTCCGGCATCCCAATAGACATTACCATTTCCCCAGGGTAAGTGACAGTTTAGCACCCGATTACCATTGGCATTGACGCCTTCAAAAGCATAGCCGTTTTGAGGCTGAACATCCGGATCCCCATAGATCCAAAGCGAAATGGTTACTTCATCATCAATTGCTGAAAAATCATCGACCGGAAGCATTACCCGATCATTGCCAAAAAATTCTAGGTATTGGTTATTATCGTTAGAAACGATCCCGGCGTCAAATCCGGTTTCTTGAGCATTTACAGCGTGCGGAAGTCCGTTTTGCTGGTTCCGAAAGCTAAATTCGATGAGCAAATTAGAACTGCCATCCCACTCGAAAGACTCCGTTAGCGTAATGGTCTGAACACCCGTAGAATTAAAGGACTGGGGATTTAGAAAAACCGTTTGCAAGCCGTCATCATCAAAATCCGATAATTCATCAACGGAGGTGTGTTTCATCCGGATAGTGAAATTATTGAGTTGATCACCTAAGTCAATGAGATCAAGTTGGAGCTGGTCGATATTTCCAGCAGTCAATCCGGCGTTTGATAGTTCGGAAGCCAGCCAAAGGTATTGAACGCGCTGGGTCTCAAGGTTAGTTCCTAAGGGAGGCGTATCAAGTGTATTGGATGAACCGACCGAATAACTTTCTTCGCTGATCGTTTCCAACACCGTTCTATTGGGTTGAGTTTTTTGATAGTAGTCATAGACCGGATCGAAGACCAACTCTACCGAATCAGGAGCCTGTGTTCCCATCAGAAAATAGGGATGAGTTAATTCGTTGGAATCCAATTGGCCTGTATGATCGAAAATATTGTTATAAGTGAGATAATCCCACTCTCCACAGGGGAACTGGTCTTGTGTTGTTGCATTATCGCACTTAAGCGTGTAGAGCATTAAGATCTTCCGGTAGGTCTTGGAATCGTCAGGGAATTCGTACCAGCCTCTACGCTTAGTAATATCGCTGAAAGTCAGGGTTTGAACAATGGTGGTATCTTCCTGAGCGTATAGCTCAAGGTCTGAAAAAACCAGGGTTAAAACCAACCCGATAAAAAAAAATTTTGTAACAAAGGGTGTTCGCATGTTAAAATGATATTAAGTTGAATAGTTCAACAAATATAGTAATGCGAACAGGGTTTAAAAAATTTATGGATGCATTTATAATTATCTATTATTAGTGATTACGCTGCAAAGCTCTTTTTACAAAACCAATGAGTTTCTTTTTATCGAGCTTCCCATCAGTCCGCACTCCGCTACAAACATCAACGCCAAAAGGGTTAACGGTAGATATAGCTTTGCGGATATTTAAAGGCGTAAGGCCACCCGCAAGAAACACCGGGAGGTGCAATTCCTGAACAATCCTTCGGCTTATTTCCCAGTTGTGGGTTCGGCCAGTCCCTCCCAATTCTTTGACTTTTAGTTCGGAATTACCGGAATCCAATAGTAGACAATCGACGTATGGAGCGACCTCTTTAGCTTGCGGTATAGCTGATTCATCCAGAACATGAACCACCTGGACCAGTTTTATCGTAGGTAATCCTTTACGTAATGCAACTAAATCTTCCTTACTGACCCGATCAACCAGCTGAATACCAGAAGTATGGACGAGTTGATGATGTGAAATGATCTCTTCAGCTTTAATTTCGCTCGTCAACAGAAAAGTTTCGATATTTTCAGGTATCTTGGCAGCAATTTTAGCGATCTGTTCGTTTGGAATAACGCCGGGTCCACTTGGCATAGGTCCGACCAATCCCAATACAGAAGCCCCGGCTTCAATAGCTAGTTCTGCTTCTGTGATGGATGCAATGCAACAAATTTTTATTTTCATCATTTTTTTCACTTTTACTCTACTACTTTATTTAAAACTTTATTAAAACATTTCGAATGAAATCACAAATTAATTTAATCAAACTTTTATCCCTTTTCGTTTTAGTTGGTGGATTGGTATTTGTCAGCAGCTGTAGCGATGATGATGCTGACGATCCAACTCCAACACCTACTGCCACCTGTACCGATGGTGTTCAGAATGGCAATGAGACTGGCGTTGACTGCGGCGGAGACTGCACCGCTTGTCCTACTTGCGATGACGGCATCCAAAATGGAAGCGAAACGGATGTTGACTGTGGCGGTGATGATTGTCCTGCTTGTCCTACCTGCGATGACGGTATTCAAAATGGCAACGAAACGGGTGTTGACTGTGGCGGTGATTGTGATCCATGCGGTTCAGAAATCTCTGGGGAATGGAAGGCCGTATTATTTAATACTATGGGCTGTAATGATGATGAAGATAATGTAGATCTTGATCTAACCAATGGTGACTGTATTGAGGTATTTCCAGGTATTCAGGGATGTATTGACATCCGGTTTACATTTGAAAATAATGGTAACTTTACTCAAATAACTAATTTAGACGTTCCTGATTTAAGTATCATGGACTCAGATACAACGAGTGGCACCTACACTATTTCAGGAAATGCCGTTACCATCTGTACTCCAGATGAAGGCTGTGAAACGGGTACTTATTCTATCTCAGGCAACACTATGGAACTGAACTATAAAGATCCTGCGAGCGGATGTGAATCCGACATTACGGCAGAAAAACAGTAAACCGGTTAATTTTGGGGTGGCCCAACTAATTTTTAGCCATCTCCTGATTCCTACTCGGGGATGTTCAAAAGACTTTTGAACATCCCTGTTTTTTTTCAAGGCAATATTTGTATATTATCTTCTGTATAATTGATTAACATTAATGCTGTAACTATGCACAAGGAGCGCAAAGAAAAACATTTCATACAAAAACCGTCCTATGATGGCGGCCCTAAGGCGATGACCAAATTTATTTACGACAACCTCAAATACCCTAAAGAGGCTTTGGAGGAGAAGATCGAAGGAACAGTACGGGTACGTTACACCATCAATCATCTTGGGGAAGTAGTTGATGCTAAGATTCAATCTAGCCTTGGATATGGTTGCGACGAAGAAGCCATACGGGTGATCAAATTACTCAAATTTCAGGTTCCCAAAAACCGGGGTATCCGCGCCCAATTCCACAAAAATGCCAACATCCGCTTCAAACTGCCCAAGCAAAAGCCTGCCCCTAAGCCATCCACTTCTGTTCAATATCAATACACTACTACCAAAAAGGAATCAGACGCAACACCTACCAAGAAAAAAGAAGAAGGGGGAGGGTATCGTTATACGATCAAGTTTTAACGGTTGAACGGTTGAGCGGTTCAACGGTGCAACGGAGCAACGGTGTAGGGGTGCAGGGGTGTAGGGGTGCAACGGTTCAACGGCAGATTGTGCAAAAATGGAGAAAAAAAGCGAACTTTGAAAA
>CAZHOV010000128.1:0-16501 GCA_964534315.1 uncultured Saprospiraceae bacterium
GATGTAAAATTCATTGCCCAAAATTGTTAACTAACTTAGATTACAGTGTATTAAACACAATTAAAATTTGAAAAATTAGGGATAAACTATTAAGTTCAAACAAAATTTTTAAATATGGCAATGTTTAGGTTTTTTAAGCTTCCGCGGCACCGGACGTTTGATTACAAACCCCGCTACTGGGACCCTGAAAAGGAAGAATTGGAAAAGCGGGTTAAGGCTGTGGAGAAGCGCAATGAAAACGATCCGGAGGCGATGAAGGCTAGAATTTCCAGGGGGTTAAGAAAGAGAGGGGGTGGCTTTACGGATCAGCAATTTTCGAATAGGCAAATTCGAAGATCCAATTATATTTTATTATTGGTATTGGTGGGGTTGATCATATTGACGTTTCTTTTCGTTACCTTATATTTGCCGCGGATAGAGCAATTATTTGATATTAAGTAATAAACCAGGAAAAAATGGCTGATATTATTCAGCTTCTTCCAGATTCGATTGCCAATCAGATTGCAGCTGGGGAAGTTATTCAGAGGCCGGCATCGGTAGTTAAGGAGTTATTGGAAAATGCTATTGATGCGGGCAGTACTGAAGTAAAAGTGATCATCAAGGATGCTGGAAAAACGCTGATCCAGGTAATTGACAACGGTTGTGGCATGTCGGAGACTGATGCCCGGATGTCCTTTCAAAGGCATGCTACTTCAAAAATCCGGAAAGCAAAAGATCTATTTGCTATCCGGACGATGGGTTTTAGAGGTGAAGCGTTAGCGTCCATTGCGGCGGTAGCTCATGTCGAATTAAAAACGCGTCGTTCAAACGAAGAACTAGGCATCAAATTGATCATTTCGGGGTCTGAAGTGAAATCAAGTGAATACTGCCAGAGCCCTGTCGGGTCAAGCTTTTCGATCAAAAATCTTTTTTTTAATGTGCCAGCCAGGAGAAACTTCCTGAAGTCTAATCCGGTCGAGTATCGCCATATAGTCGACGAGTTTCAACGGGTGGCTATTGCCAATCCCGATATCTTTTTCTCTCTACACCATAATGATCAGGAACTATACCATCTTCCCCAAAGTAATCTCAGACAACGAATCGTTAAACTTTTTAAAAGTACTATTAACAAAAAACTGGTTCCTGTAGAAGAAGAAACAGATGTTTTAAGGCTTCATGGCTATATCGGTAAGCCGGAGTATTCCAAAAAAACGAGAGGAGAACAGTTTATCTATGTCAACAATCGGTTTATAAAGAGCGGCTATTTGAATCATGCTATTATGGGAGCTTATGAAGATTTGATTCAAAAAGATACTCATCCCTTTTACGTTATATTTATTGAAATTGATCCTGCTCGCATCGATATTAATGTTCATCCAACCAAGCAAGAGATTAAGTTTGACGATGACCGGTTAGTATATAATTACTTGAAGGTATCTATTAAGCACGCATTGGGCAAACACAATATTACCCCCACGTTAGACTTTGAGCAAGAGCCGGGACTACCTGCTTTCGATCCCCGTTTTAAAAAGAATGTACAAATCGAAACACCCCCTAGAAAAGAACCAGGTGTGTGGACTAAACAAGCTGATCAGGATAATCGCTTACAAAGCAGGAATTTAAGAAATTGGGAAAAATTGTATGATGGGTTGCAAGAAGTACCTGAAGAAGAGAACGAGGAATCGCTCTTTGAAACATCTGTAACGATACAAAGCCGTTTTTCACAGGAGGAGGGTGGCCAGGATGATCCGACTCAAGGGTTTAAAAATGATCAGAAAGAGCCCTACCAGATCCATCTGAGGTATATCGTCAGTCAGATCAAATCCGGATTTTTACTCGTTGATCAACAGGCGGCACATGAGCGGATACTGTTTGAACGGTATTTGAAAATTTTGAAAGATCAGGAGGTATTAACGCAGAAGGAGTTATTCTCAACCACGTTGACCATTTCGCCCGCAGATGCACATATGTTGAGAGATATTTTGCCACACATTAACCAGTTGGGTTTTGAGATTCAGGAATTTGGAAAGAACACCTTCGTAGTGCACGGTCGACCGTCCGGTTTGGGAAGCGGAGACGAAGTTCAGCGGATTATCGAAGAGATGTTAGAACAATACAAAATGAATATTGATATTTATTCCAATGTAAAAGAGAATATTGCCAGATCATTATCAAAAAGTACAGCTATAAAGAGGGGGCAACGACTTGAAGTTTCGGAAATGCAAGTATTGATTGATAGACTATTTGCATGTGAAGTTCCATATAAAAGCCCATCTGGCCGAAATTGTTTCCTTACCTTTGAACTTGATGACCTGGAAAAGCGATTTAATTAGTATACTTTGAATTTGTATAGACCTTTAAGCCTAACGATATGTTTCGGATTACCGATGTGGTAAAACATCTTTTGATTATAAATGTGCTGATGTTTTTAGCTAGCATGATCTTCAATACAGACATGTTTGCGCTCTATTATCCGGGATCGGAGAAATTTCAGCCCTTTCAGTTAGTGACTCATTTTTTTATGCATGCCAATATTGGGCATATCTTCTTTAACATGTTTGCGTTGGTCATGTTTGGTTCCGCCATTGAAACCCTCTGGGGGCCAAAGAAATTTTTATTCTTTTACATATTTTGTGCATTGGGAGCAGCGGCACTGCATTTAGGATACACCTACTACGAGTTTTCTCAGCTATTCGATACCATTTCTGAATTTAAGAAGAATCCTTCTTCAGAAAGTTTTTATGCATTTTTTAGTAATAGTTGGGATTACCTCACGCCAGAATACCAGGAAAGGATAAGCAGGATTGAGCGGTCGCTCGATAATAATGTTACCCGCGAAGTAGTTCAAACAGGTGCCAGTACGATGGAAAGCCTGGTCAGAGCCAAGATGGATATTCCAATGGTTGGTGCCTCAGGAGCAATATTTGGATTATTACTCGCGTTCGGAATGTTTTTCCCAAATGCGGAATTAATGCTAATTTTCTTTCCCGTACCGATAAAAGCTAAATATTTTATCCCTATATTAATGGTAGTGGAATTATTCCTCGGCGTCAATCGTTTTTCATGGGACAACATAGCTCACTTCGCCCACCTTGGAGGAGCCCTTTTTGGCTGGTTGTTAATCCTGTATTGGAGACGATTCGGAAGTCGGTTTGATGAAAAATAAAGGGGGCTAGGATTGAGGGTTGAAGGGATTGTTAGATTGAGAGAGGGTTTTGACCGGTAATTTGGTTGGAAAATATAAAAAAATGTTAATCCGACAACTAGAGTCCTGTATTTTAGTTTATAATAGTTAAGAGTAGCAATAAGGAATAAGTTATGTTAAAATCAATTTGGGAGGACGTAAAAAAAGAATTTAATTACGGTAACATGGTGACCCGGCTGGTTATCCTGAATGTTGCGGTATTTTTTGTCATAAATTTGATCTGGATTTTTCTTCGGTTAAGTCACGCATGGGAAACCCCACCATTATATACCAATATTCTTCGCTTTTTTATGATTTCATCCGATTGGTGGCACAACCTGACCCACCCTTGGGTGATTCTAACCAATATGTTTTTGCATGAAGGTTTCTGGCATATTCTGTGGAACATGCTATTTTTATACTGGTTTGGGAGGATTGTAGGAGACTTTATCGGGAATCACCGGATTTTACCACTCTATTTGTTAGGAGGAATTGCAGGCGGGCTTCTTTTTTTCTTTTCTGCAAATCTATTTCAGTATGGCGGCGGCGGTACTCATTACGCGCTCGGAGCATCAGGAGCAGTAATGGCGATAGTGGTAGCTTCGGGAGTAATTGCGCCTGACTACATCTTTCGACTGTTATTCTTAGGAGATGTGAAGCTGAAGTATATTGTCGCAGTGTTGGTTTTCCTTGATCTGGTGGGAGTGGCAAACGATATCAACACAGGCGGTCATTTTGCACATTTGGGGGGAGCGCTTTTTGGCTGGTTTTTCGTTTTTCAATTGCGCAATGGAGTGGATCTTTCGGAGCCTGTCAATAAAGTAATTGATGGCATTAGCCAGTTTTTCAGAAATTTAACAGAAGATAATCCCCCAAAGCGAAAAAAGCCAAGAGTTGTTCATAAAGCTTCTAAGGCAGCTAAAAGAGCAAGCCAGCGAAGGTCGGCCAGAGGCTCCCGCAAGTCAGATTCTAAGGATGTTTCTTATCAGGAAAAACTAGATTCCATACTGGATAAAATTAAAGAGTCGGGTTATGAAAGCCTGACGGCGGAGGAGAAAGAGTTTCTTTTCAATGCTAGTAAAGATAAATAAACTTAGTTCAGGATAAGTGAAAAGATTTGATACCCTTTTTCGTTGGTTTAATGTAATCCTTATCCTTACCACCTTACCTTCCTATTTATCACCCAATGTAAACCCTGAATTTACCTGGGTATTCTCTGTTTTCGGTTTATTTTTTCCCTGGTTTATGCTTTTGAACTTGTTGATGGTCCTCTTCTGGCTATATCGCAGAAAATGGTATCTGCTATTTTCACTATGCTGTATTATCCTGGGGTGGAATCATCTTACGGCATTTTTGGGCATACATTTTTTTGAGACGAAACCAGAACAAAGCGAGTTGAGGTTATTGACCTTCAATATTCAAGGTTTGAGCGCATTTGAAGGGAAGCATGCCAAGTTGCCTAAAGAACAGTTGGTAGACTTTTTTGAAGGGATGAATTGTGATATTATCTGTCTGCAGGAGTATCCGGTTTGGGAAAAACTGGGATTAGATTTTGCAAAAATGATTAAAAATCAAACCGGTCTGCAATACCTTCAGAAGGAGCCCAAAAAGGCGCTGGCTATCTTTTCGAAATATCCTATTAAGCATACCGGAATGCTCTCTTTTGGGAATTCGTCCAATGGGGGTATTTATTCTGAGGTGCAAATTGACGGAAAGGTCGTTCGTATTTACAATGTGCATTTACAATCAAATATGGTCAGTGGTATTGCTCAGCATGTTTTGGATGATGGCGACATACAGGATAAGCAAACCTGGTTGAATATAAGGCATATGTTTGGCCGTTTCAAGCGAACAGTACGGATAAGAGCTCAGCAGGCAAAAGAGATATTTAACCATATGCAATCTGCTGAAACGCCAATTATTCTATGCGGTGATTTGAACGATACCCCTCAGTCCTACACTTATCAGTTGCTCACCGATCAACTGGATGATGGGTTTAAAAAGAAAGGAACCGGATTCGCAACCACCTATCAAGGAGGAATTCCTGCGTTACGGATTGATTACATACTCAACGATCCAACATTTAAAGTAATTGACTATAAAAAAATAAAGAATAAATATTCTGATCATTTTGCCGTAGTCAGTGAGTTGAGGATAAGGTAGTGCTTAAATAATAGAATTTTAGCGTCAAATGCAAGTTCATGTTTTTGTAACTGAGGAAATTCGTTAATTTTGCGGCATGGAAAGAACGTTGAAGATTCATAATAGTCTTACCCGGAAAAAAGAGGTTTTTAAACCTTTAGTTGAAGGCCATATTGGCATGTACGTTTGCGGTCCTACGGTTTACAGCGATGTACACCTTGGTAATTGCAGGACCTTCGTGAGTTTTGACATTATTTATCGCTATTTATTGCATTTAGGTAATAAGGTGCGGTATGTTCGCAATATCACCGATGTCGGGCACTTAGAGGGAGATGCAGATATCGGAGCGGAGGATAAAATTTCCAAAAAAGCGCGCCTCGAACGATTGGAACCCATGGAAATTGTACAGCGATACTCCAATGGTTTTCATGAAATGATGCAAATCTTTAACACCCTGCCTCCTTGTATAGAACCTCGCGCTACGGGCCATATTATTGAGCAGATTGAAATGGTGAAATCTATTCTTGAAAATGGCTATGCTTACGAGAAGAATGGTTCGGTATACTTTGATACGATAAAATTTATCAAAGACAACGATGCTTATGGCCAATTGTCGGGGAGAAAGGTGGAAGATTTGATTTCCGAATCCAGGGATGATTTGAAAAATCAGGATGAAAAGAATCATCCTTCAGATTTTGCGATTTGGATCAAAGCGGATCCCAGTCATATTATGCGTTGGAATTCTCCCTGGTCGGTAGGCTTTCCCGGCTGGCACCTCGAGTGCTCCGCCATGAGTACCAAATATCTCGGTAAAACCTTTGATATCCACGGTGGTGGGGCCGACCTCAAATTTCCACACCACGAGAATGAAATTGCCCAAAATTTTGGCTCTTGCGGATGTGCACCGGCCAATTATTGGCTACATGGCAATATGCTGTTGATGAATGGCCGTAAAATGTCGAAGAGTGACGGAAATACCATCACGCCCATGCAGTTGTTTACAGGAGAAAGTCCTCACGTAACCAAAGGCTATTCTCCTATGGTGGTCCGGTTTTTTATGCTCCAGTCGCATTATCGGAGTACGTTGGATTTGACAGACCAGGCGCTTCAGGCAGCCGAAAAAGGGTTCAAGCGGTTGATGGAAGGACAAAAAACCCTCCAAAAACTTAAACACCCGGGAGATGGAGAAGCTGGTAGTCTGGATAAGGAACTCCGCGACCTAATGGAACAAACCTACCTGGAAATGGACGACGATTTCAACACACCCAAGGCGCTTGCCCGGATTTTCGAGATTGTCCCCAAAATAAATGGTTTGAAAGAAGGTCACCTCAACTGGATTGACGTAAAAGCTGAAACTATTGACGAACTGAAATCTTTTTTCAACACGTTCATTTTCCAAATTTTCGGCCTGAAAGATGAAGAAGCTGCCCAAGGTAATAATCAACTGGTTGACGGACTGATGGATTTGATTATAGATATTCGCCAAATGGCCAGAAAAAATAAAGATTGGCCAACTGCAGATAAAATCCGGGATAGCTTAAAGGAGCTAGAGGTCGTGATTAAAGATGGTAAAGAAGGAACGAGCTGGATGTTGAAATAGGATATGTCCAGTTAGTAGTTAGTAGTTAGTAGTTAGTAGTTGGGAGGTAGAGTATTTTAGAATAAATTACTTTTAAACCCATCAACTTCGTAAACTCAATCAATAAAATACTAAACGCGAGCATCAAGTAAATTAAATATGAAATTAATAAATTCTTTAGGGGGGCTGGCATTGGCCTTCGTTTTTTTGGTAGTTTTTGGATGTGTGGGCTGCAAGACTGAAAAGCCGCAGGAGGAAGAGGATAAGAAGGTACCCAGAAAAGAGGTGAATGTTCCGCGGTTTACGCAAGATTCTGCTTATGCATTTATTGAGAAGCAGGTGTCTTTTGGTCCTCGGGTGCCCGGCACTGATCCGCACCAGGCTTGTAAAGAATGGTTGGTAGCAAAGTTTAAGTCTTATGGTGCAAAAGTAACGGAGCAAGATTTTACCGCCAACATTTATACTGGAGAGAAATGGCCATCGACCAACATTATAGCTGCTTTTAATCCTGAACATAAAAGGAGAGTGATGCTTAGCGCCCACTGGGACAGCCGGTTTATGGCTGATCAGGACCCTGATGACACTCGTAAGGAAGATGCTATTCTCGGCGCTGACGACGGAGGTAGCGGGGTAGGGGTTCTTCTGGAAATAGCCCGTACCATTAGCGAAAATCCAATTGATCTGGGCGTTGATATTATTTTATTCGATGCCGAAGATCAAGGATTTGACGCTCAGCGGCCGGAAGATGTTAATTCTGAAAGCTGGTGCCTTGGAGCTCAACACTGGGCGAGAAATATACATGTAGCCAACTACAATCCCTCATTTGGAATTCTGTTGGATATGGTCGGTTCCAAAGGTGCCCGTTTCCCGAAAGAGGGGTATTCTATGCAGTTTGCCAGAAATCTGGTTAACAAAGTTTGGAAGCTCGCACAGTCCATGGGGTATGGTAACTTTTTTGTCAATGAACGGGCCGGAGGCATTACCGATGATCATTACTTTGTGAATACCGTTGCAGGTATCAAAATGATCAATATCATTAATAAACCACCAGGTAGCCGGACAGGCTTTGGCCCTTATTGGCATACACATGACGACAATATGGAAGTCATCAATAAGCGTACGCTTCGGGCTGTAGGTCAATTGGTTACCGCGGTGATCTATAATGAATCGGGGGGGACGTTTTGAGGAAAAGGAGGAAAATAGGAAAAGGGGGAAATAGGAAAAGGGGGAAATAGGGAGAATGGGAAAAGGGGGAAATAAGGAAAATAGGAAAAGGGGGAAATAGGAAAAGGGGGAAATAGGGAAAATAGGAAAATAGGGGAAAATAGGATTTAGGTCTTAGCTGGTGGGGATTAGGGAAAGAAGGAAAGTAGGATTGAGAGAGATTGAGGAGAATTGAGGGAAACGAGGAGAATAGGAAAGAAGGGAATTTGGAAAAAAAGTGTTTTCGGGAAAAGTTGTTTTTCTATTTAAATTAAAAGGGGTGATCCTTTATAAATTTTTTTTGCTTAGATGGTTGGTTATCAGTTTTTTGCGGGCTAGTTTTTTTGTTGTTTCGTGATTTTGAGCTGGTCACGCTTTACGGTTTACTGTTCACTTTCCTCATTTTTCATATATTTAACGGGTAAAATTTACTGTCTTCAAATTACCCGTTATGACTCCTGATAAGTATATAAAGAACTATATTGATGGTGCTTTAGTACCTCCTTCTTCTGGAAATTACCTTGACAATATCAATCCATCAACCGGAAAGGTGTACAGCCACATTCCGGATTCAGATGCCAGTGATATACAAAAAGCAATAGAGGCTGCCGAGCGAGCCTTTCCCGAGTGGTCTGGGGCTGATATCCGGACGCGTTATCGAATTTTAGCCCGGTTAGCAGATATTATTGAGCAGAATCAGGAAGATTTTGCTAAGGCGGAGGCCGTAGATAATGGAAAGCCCTTTGCAATGGCCAAAAGTGTAGATATACCGAGGGCACATCAGAATTTCCGTTTCTTTGCGACTTCTATTGTTCATTTTGCGTCTGAGTCTCACCATATGGTAGGGGAGGCTATCAATTATACGTTGCGTCAGCCATTAGGAGTGGTGGGATGTATTTCTCCCTGGAATTTACCTTTATATCTTTTTTCCTGGAAAATAGCCCCGGCTTTGGCAACGGGTAATTGCGTGGTGGCGAAACCTTCAGAGATCACACCTATGACGGCCTATCTGCTCAGTAAGGCTTGCATAGAGGCAGGGTTGCCTGACGGAGTGTTGAATATAATCCATGGATTGGGGAATAAGGCTGGGCAGGCCATTGTAGAGCACCCTAAGATAAAGGCGATATCATTTACAGGAGGAACCCAGACCGGAAAAAAGATCGCTCAGGTTGCGGCGCCAATGTTTAAGAAATTATCTCTGGAGCTAGGAGGTAAAAACCCCAATATCATTTTTGCCGACTGTGACTTTGACCAGATGATCGTCGATACATTACGTTCCTCGTTCTCCAACAACGGCCAAATTTGTTTGTGCGGATCGCGGATTTACATCGAGCGTTCTATCTATGAGAAGTTTAAAGAAGAATTTGTAAAGCGAACGCAATTCATAAAAGTGGGTGATCCTTTTTCTCAGGTGACAGATCTTGGGGCCATTGTATCGGAACAACATCTCGAAAAAGTATTGAGTTATTTGTCATTGGCAGAAGGAGAGGGGGGAAAGATCCTTTGCGGTGGTGAGCGAATACATTTGAAAGGAGAGTTGGAAGGCGGCTACTACCTTCGGCCTGCTATTGTTGAGGGGCTTTCCAATCAGTGTCGTACAAACCAAGAAGAAATTTTTGGTCCAGTGGTAACCATTGCACCCTTTGATACCGAGGAAGAGGCCATTGAACTAGCCAACGGAACCAATTTCGGCTTATCCGCAACAGTTTGGACACAAGACATCTCTAAGGCTAACCGGGTAGCAGAGCAATTGCAAGCCGGAGTGATCTGGATCAATTGTTGGCTATTGCGCGATCTGCGGACGCCTTTTGGAGGAGTGAAAAATTCGGGTGTCGGGAGAGAAGGAGGATTGGAGGCGCTGCGCTTTTTTACGGAGCCGAAGAATGTGTGTGTGAGGTATAAGTGAAAAGTGAAAAGTTGAAAGTGGATATAAGAAGGGACCATTCGAAAATCGAATGGTCCCTTCTTTAGTGACCCCGGGAGGATTCGAACCCCCAACCCTCAGAGCCGAAATCTGATATTCTATCCAGTTGAACTACGGAGCCTTACTATTTCAAGAAAGAAACAACAGTAAAGGATAAGAAAGTTCACAACAGCTGCCAGTTTTTTTTCCGATTGCAAAAATAAAGGAATTAATTGATTAGAGCAAGTAAGGTGTATATGGCTAAAGTTAATTGCTTGGGTGATCTGCTCTGTGCTAATACCTATCATCCGAGTTCTACTATTGACAATACTTCTTATCGGTTGTTGGAGACTCCTGATGGAGGCTACTTTATGACAACGAATATCGGATCGTATCAACAGTATGATATGTTGATTATCCGGACAGATAGTACTGGCGATGTGCTTTGGCAAAAGATTATGAACGGAGTCAGAGATGATCATATTAAAGATGTGACGCTTACTCAGGATGGAGGCTTTCTATTAGTTGGCAAAACCGGTTCTTATGGAACGGATACCGGAGGGCCGGCAGCTTTTACGGATGTCTATGTAGTGAAGTTGAATTCAGAAGGAGGAATGGAATGGGCAAAAACGATTGGAAATAACCAGGCTATTGACGGGGCTCGGGCAGTAGTGGCAACATCTGATGGCGGCTATGCAATTACCGGACGATTTATAGAACGGGGTGCTTTTCACGCCTTGTTATTAAAAATGAATGCTGTGGGAGATGTTGAATTTATCAAAACCTTTGGAGATTCTTTGCATAGGGTCTATTCCTACGATATTATCGAAACGGATGATAATGGACTCTTGCTTACTGGAAGCAGCACGTTGAATAAAGACAATCATCAAAGCTATTCAGATGTTTTTTTAATAAAGACAGATGCATTCGGAGATACCCTATGGACCCGTTCGTATACCGGATCAGATCCTGACCGTGGTGATATTGGTTCCTCTGTCATTAAAACCCATGATGGTGGCTATGCTATTGCTGTAGCGACATTGTCCTACCCGACAACGGGGTTTGTTCCGAATAAACACGTCATTATTAAGACAGATAGCGAAGGCCATATGGAATTTGCAAAATCCTATATTTCAGGAGGTGCGCATTATCCGGAGATTGCTTCTTTCAGATATAACTCAGATATTATCTTGGCAGGCTATTCCAACAATTATTCTCCGTATTTTAGTCCTACAATTTTCAGACTGGATAGCTTGTTACAGAGTGGTTGTAACGAAGTAGATCTGTCTGGAAAAACCTATGAGCAGCAACCTCCGTTCGTGGTAACGACTCCTAATTACACTGAACTTGGCGGAGGTACCTGGTTGAGTTCCCTTATTCGGGAACCGTTTACGTTGACTGCCAAAACGCTTTGCGAAAATATCATGCAAGAAGAGTGCGATCCTATTGTTATTACAAGTGATTATACGCCTTCAGATATCACTGCAGAGGTAGATATATATCCTAATCCTGCCGATCGCCAGATCGTTTTGGAATGGGAGCAGACAACATCCGGAGAATTATTTATTGAAATATGGAACCAAAACGGGCAAATACTCCATCAACAAGAGTTGTCGGTTTCGAGTGGTGAACAACGCCAGTCGCTGTTAATTCAAAGTTATCCTCCAGGATTATATACCGTGCGCATTTGGGGAGATGGGAAGGAGCGGATAAAAAGATTTGTAAAAAGATAAACATGGGTTCATCCCGTCCGGCATTATCTTTAATGCGGGATCGAGATGCCTAATGGGCTATTTTTAGCTAAGATTAACGGGCTTAAGGCTATTATCAAGCTTAACATCTACAGCCCTTTTCAGGTATTTTTAAAGGGAATGCTGTGAATTTCAAAAAAATTCACAGCATTCCCTTTAAAAAACAGATCAAAAGGTGTCATTTTTTGATTCAAAAAAGTGGTAAACCTTTTGAGAACTAAGCAAAAAAAGAAAAAAATATGAATTATTCCGGATTTTAAAAATTCGGGATGATCCATATTTATCTACCTCCTTCCTCATCCCATTCTTCAATAAAATCCACATCTTCAATATCGCCTTCCTCTTCTTCATATTCGGGGATTTCGTCTTTCCAGTCTACGGGTTCTTCCAGTGTGATGATGGGGCCGAATTCGGAGTAGAGTTGGGCTTTGATCTCTTCCTTTTGGCGTTCGCTCCGTTCAAATTTTCGTTTGACACCTTTGCGGTCAGACTCTACTTCAAAATCTTCGAGATCGCCTTTGATGCTGTAATAGAGATTGAACCAGCCGCTTCGTTTTGCCTTCAATGGAGAAAGGGTAGGGTCATGGCTTTTTAGTTTGTTGGCAATGACCTGGCCGGCGTTGACTTTGATATTATAGTTAATATCATTTTCCAGTGAGTGTGCTCCGTTGATGGTCAGGTTAAGGGCATTGGATTGGATGAACATGACCGGGATAAAGAGCCACCCATTTTTAATTTCCAGCCAGTTTTGCAAGGTATTAAAACGGATACTTCGAAGGTCTCGCAGATTGATCACATTTGAAAAATCATAAAGCATTTCAAAATCATTGAGTTCGCCATCTTGCATGGTGATATCTCCAAGCACTCTCAGGTCATTCGTAAGAAAGTTGAGATTTTGGTCCCAGAAGGCATAGATGGCCAGTTTCGCATCGAGATTTCCTTTCAGGTTGTCTTGAGTAAGTACTCCTTGTCCAAAGTTTTCGGTTTGTCTGAAGAATTCCTTTACATCTACATCTTCGCAAATCAATTTGACATTCATGTAAGGTTTAGATTGCAGAAAAGCTTTTCCGTCGAGGTCAAGGCTTCCGCCCATGGCCTTTGTTTTTCCGACGATATCAATCTCGCGGTTGTCAAAGACCAGTTTCCCATAGAAATCTTTACCAATGATTTCGTTATAATTGTACTTATCGATTTTGGCCTGAAAAGTACCATTGAGGTAGTTGGAGTAATAGCCAATACCATATTCGTCGGAAGGAGGAGGAGTTCCTCCTTTTGGAGTAGTTGTGCTGTAGGATTGCGGCACTTGAGGCGGAATAAAAGCACCGATCAGTTGATCAACATCAAATTCAGGAGCATAGAGTTCGGCCGTAAATCTCAGATCGGCATTTTTGGAATTGGTAGAATCAGCCAGAATAACGGGGATAAGGTTTTGGAAATTTCCGTCAATCTGAATCTCGGTATCCGGCCCAGAAAACTTGAGGTTTTCGACGGTCAGGTTATTATCAAGCAGTTGGATATTACCTTCATCGAATTCCAGTTTCTTTTTATTTAGGGTGAGGCTGGCATTATTGAAAGCGATAGCTCCGCTGGCGTCGATATTTCCGGCCCGGCTTGTCCGGACCATATCATAAGCTCTTCCTTTCACTTTGATATTTTCAAAGGTGATCAGCCCCGAACCATCTGAAATCGCCGGATTTCCAAATAGAGCGTGGACGGATTCAAGCGGAAGCGTTCCATTCATACTGAAGTCCACATCGGGATTGTCCAGATTGGCCAAGTCCAGATTAATGTTTATAGGATTTCTGTTGAAGGTTCCAGTGAAACCTTTAAGTGAAAAAGTGGAAGAAGCATTATTCTTATACTTTCCATTATCAAAAGAAGCCTGGAAAGAAACATTTTTCAGAGGATCATCGAGCAGGTCGCTTTTCACATAGCCATTGTCCAGGCTAAAATTTACATTGACAGCAGGGTTGATTTTGTCATTCAGTCTACCTTTTATGGCAGCATCAAATTTGAAATCACCTTTACTCTTAAAGCCTTCGATGTATTTGAGGTAGGGAGCCGGGAGTAGGGCTGCTACCGATTCAAGCGTACCACTTTTACTCTTCAAGGTAAGGTCCATATCGGTATCCTTTCCGACTGTTTGGACATAGCCGCTTGCTTTAAAGAAATTGGACGAAATACCGAGGTTGACATCATTGAGTTCGTAGAGCCCCTTTTCGAGATCGACATCAATATCGGCGTCGTAATAGAGCCGTTTATTGATGAGGTATTTGACCTTATCGAATTTGATATACCGGGAGTCGATTTCTGCGAAGGAGTTAAGAGAGAATTTGTTAGAAGAAAAGTTGCCCGAGACCTGGGCTTCCTCCACCACTAGTCTGATATGTTGTTTAGCTTTGGCATCTATATAATGGATTTCGATATTTTCGAGTGTAGCTTTATCCAGCGAGAGTCCAAAATTACTTTCCTCCTCTGTTTTTTCCTTTTCCTTATCCGATTCCGCCAGGATATCGAGGTTGGATCGGCCTCTGCCATCGTTGGTGACGATTTTCATGGTTCCGTCCTTAAGCACGATCGAGCTCACTTTGATGTCAGAGCCAAAGAGGCTAAGCAGGCCAAAGCGGCAGGAGATAAGGTCGGCTTCGAGTAGTTTATCGCCAAGTGCATCATCCAGGGAGACGGTACGGAGGTTAGCCGACGCATTAGGGAAGCCAGAAATCAGGGAAAGGTCAAAATCGTCGATGGTCAGTTCTGTTTTGAGTTGTTTTTTCAGTACTGCGATCACCTGTTTACCGATTTGTTTTTCGAAGATCGCGGCTACCGCGATGAGGATGATCAGGAGGGCCACCACGACAATGGTGGTCCAGATGAAGATTTTTTTTAAGATTTTGGTGAACGGTTTACTCATTGTTTATGAATTGGGTTCGTTTTGAAGGAATAACGGTTTGGATGATGGTTTTAATATGGATTAAAGATAAAAGGTTAAGGGGAAAAGGGCATGAGAAAATATATAATTTATTTATAAAGTAAAAATTAAAATGGGGTTGTTGTTTTCTAAATATTGCTCCAAAATCAAAATGTTACTCACCAGGATGAAAAGAAGATCAAACTTTTTTGAATTTTTTTCGCAGAAAGCTTGTTTTGTTTAATCTTGGCGTTTATCTTTGCATTCGCTTTTAGAAGGGGCGATTGGCTCAGTTGGTTTAGGGCATCCCGACATAAAGTCGGGAGGGTCGAATGTTCGAAAGCAAGAAATAAGAAAAATAGGGGCGCTTAGCTCAGTTGGTTTAGCGCATCCCGATATATATCGGGAGGGTCGTTGGAGCAAGCGAAAAGAGATAAAAATAAGGGCGATTAGCTCAGTTGGTTTAGAGCGCCTGCCTTACAAGCAGGAGGTCGTTGGTTCGAATCCATCATCGCCCACATTGCATACTCAGGGATTACGGTCTATCATGACTGTAGTTCCTGTTTTTATTAGATTAATAAAGTTATGAAATGGACTATTTCGTTTACATTCTATACAATCCTAAACTAGATCGCTACTATACAGGAAGCACCGGGGACTTAGAGGATCGCATGAAAAGGCATAACCAAGGTAGGAGTAAAGCCACCAAGGGAGGGGCTCCATATTGGGAGTTGGCTTATAGAGAGAAGTTTGAGACCAGATCGGAGGCTGTGAGGAGAGAGAATGAGATTAAGAAAAAGAAAAGCCGAAAGTATATTGAATTTTTAAAACAAAAGTTGTAAAATTCAAATTGATTTTTATCTTTATCAGAATTATGTATAATCGAAGAAAAATATTATCCACAGATGTTAAGAAATTTGGGTTACACAGTACTAAGTAGTACTCAAATGCAATAATTGGTATTTGTATATACTCGTTGGCAAGAAAAAAAGGCGTTCGTTTTTATTCCTTATCATTATGGTGACTACTCTTTTCAGTTGAATCAAGATTTAAAAGCTCTATTTTTAGCATTCCACCAACGCTTACGAAGCCTTTCCGGATTCGTAAGCGTACGAAAAATGAAAAAACCCCGTGACCGCAGCATTACAAAAAATAGAAAACCACCTCCGGGAAGACCGCCTAAAAGAAGTGCTCACCGCCCTGCAAGCCCTGCTGCCCGCCGATGCGCCACAGGCCGGTTCGCTCATCACACTACAAGGGCAGTGGGTCGCCAATAAGCGGGCAGAGCACCAGGGCACCGCCGAAAGAAGCAGCATTGACCGAGGCTACGCCAACATCCGCAAAGCTCTCATCGAATTGATGGCGGGCCTCAAGCAAGCCCCGCCCGTCCCGCAAGCCAGCCAAACCACCTTGCCCGCCCGCCTCAGCGAGGTGGAGCAGCTCTGCACTGACCCCGACCGCATCCTCCACGCCCTAAGCCGCCTGCGGGCGATCATCGATGCCGATTTCCCCGATCAAAAAGCCACCTTTATGCCCTTACTGGCCGACTACGAGGCCCACCGCAAAGACCATCTCATCACGCAGACCATAGCGCGGGAGGTGTACATGCGCGCCTACCGCCGCTGCGTACAGGGCATCACGGAGCTGATCGGCCAACTGCGGCAACAGGAAGAAAAGGTGCGCGGGCAGGGCGTGCGCATGGACAGCGAACTGGCCATCGTCAACTGCGACCGCAAGAAAATTCTGCGGCGCTTCCTGCGGCGCTTCGAGCAAAAAGAAGCACAGGGCACCGCCGCTCACTACTACCTCCTGCACGACCAAAAGTACGGGCAAAGCGAAAGCCTGGTGCGGC
>CAZHOV010000129.1:0-16500 GCA_964534315.1 uncultured Saprospiraceae bacterium
ACCTTGAAACCTTGAAACCTTGAAACCTTGAAACCTTGAAACCTTGAAACCTTGAAACCTTGATGGAGGGAGACCTTAGAAAAAGGGTTAAGGGCTGGGAATGCCTTTGGCCCTTTTTCTTTTTAAATATTTCATAATCCTCCTAAATCCTAATTTAACGTGAGGTTCGACTTTAATAAAAATAAAAAAAGCCTCCCGCGCCCTTGGTCCCTGAAGGGAAATCAGCCCGCACATAAAAAATTGGAGCGTTGGCCCTCCTTTAGGAATAAAAGGCGAGCGTTGGCAAGAGAAACAATTTTTAAAACATTGGTTATCAAACACAAATTCCCGAACCTCACGTTAATTTAAACCGCAAATGAAGACGAAAATAAATCCCGATCGATATTTTTTTACAGGAATAGCCATTTGGTTTACGATTATCGGTTTTTGGGGATTTGCACCATCCTTTTATTTGTTGCCATTTGATCAAGCTGCCGAGCCTGTTCAAATACATCTCTATAAATAATTGCTACTTGAAAAGATTACTTTTATATTCGAATCAAAAAGGGTTGTGAAAGAGATTTTTGACGACATAAAAAATGCCTTTTGGAAAGACGAGCGGGTGTTGGAATATGAGCAGATCGCTAAGGAACATGAGTTTCAATTTAGCGCTCGTATCGGCTTTGCCGAGCAGCCTTACGGATTAAAGGGCATGCAGTTATTTCAAGGAGAGAAGGCCAAAAGGCTTAATGGCATTTTGAAAAAAGATATCGAGCTGGGGGCTTCGGTCGTGCGGATTTATGATTACATCTACTATGGTGGGTCAGCGACCAGAAAAAATACAGTGTTTGAGTATTTTATCCCTGAAATAGAGCTTAGCAAGTTTTTAATCCGGCCTAAAAGAAGGTCTGCCAAATTGAGGTCGCTTTTCTTTAAACGTCAATCCATTTTTCCAAGCCTATCTTATTTCAACAAAAGATATGAAATCAGCGAGGCTGATCCAGATAAAATAGAAGTAGAATTGAATGAAGAATTTTTAGAACTTCTTGCTGAACAGAAAGGTATCTGGGTGGAAGGTGATAATAACTACTTGATCTTTTACCTCAAAAATAAACTTATTCCTGTAGGTGAAATGATGGACTACTATACCATAACGCTAGACCTGCTAGACCGATTTTTGTATGGTCATTCCAATGAAGAATTTGTTTGATGATTCCAAGAGAGGAGGGTTTTATAAAAAAATCAAAATAAGGTTCTACAAAAATAAAATTTTTCTTATTTTAGCAAAAAATAGATTTTAAGATCATTTGGTTGATCTTATTTGGGGGTTTTACCGACTTCATGCTTCCTCCCTTAACGTTTAACGAATATATGTCTCTGAAAGGACTTGAAAGAACTATTCAACCCATTGACCTGAAATGGAAAGATTATATCACTGAGTTTTATACTTCCTCTCATCTCACCGAATTGAACAAGCATTTTCTGGATTATATAAATTTTGTGTAGAGAATCAACTTGATTACCCAATCGTAACAACTATCGATGCAGAAGGAGTGAAAAAATTTAAAGAACTAAATATACAGTTTTTACCCTCTTCAGCTTACGCCTATACTGTTGGTCGTAATACACTGAGGCAAAAGAAGACAAGCTAAAAGCCTATGCTCCAGAGATTCAGGAATATTAGATCCTACCGATGCTTTCTATGCGACCTCTCGAGACGCTAATATTTCGTACCTTTGGCTCAATTCTCTACCAGCAAACTAAGCATGAAAAACGTCATCCTGAGCATTCTGATCCTTAGCATAGGTACGGTAAGCCTTACCGCACAGATCTTCAATACGACCGATACGATATACGGGAATGAATGGATTGATTTTTCCAAATCGTATGTTAAAATAAAGGTCGGAGAAGATGGGATATATAAAGTGTCTAAACAGCCCCTTGAAGCAGCCGGATTTCCGGTAAATTCCGTCCAAGCGAATCGGTTTCAACTGTTTTATCTCGGAGAAGAAATACCAATCCGAACATCCACTAACGGAATTTTGGGCAATGCCGATTACTTCGAATTCTATGGCCAACAAAATCGCTCTCAACTAGACCAGCACCTCTTCAAAAACCCTGAGGAAGAAATGCTTAATCCGGATTATGGCCTATTTACTGATTCTTCTGCTTATTTCCTTACCTGGACCGACACCGGGGATCCCACCGCCCGGTTTACTTTTCAAAATAATAACCCCAATCCGGGACTTACCCCAGAACCCTGGTTTTGGGAAACAAAAAAATTGAATTTTCATTCTACGCCCATCAATAAACGGTACGACAATCAATTCCTGGTCGCTTACTCCCACTTCGATGAAGCGGAAGGGTTTGCCGGCTCCTTTTCCAAGTTTCATCAATTTGATCTGGACTTTCCATCCTTCTTCGATCCTGATCCGGATGCAAGTGTCCATATAAGAATGGTCTCCGATCCGGGCGATCACGAACTGGAAATACGATTAGATGGTGAAGTCCTGAACCAGAGTACTCCCGGAAGCTATGAACTGCTGGACTTTGAATTTCCCATAGCTAATAATCAGGTGGATGATTTGATGGCGCTGGAAGTGGAAGGGTTTATTAATAATTCCGATCGGTATGCGGTTGCTATGATCGATTGGACGTATAAAAAATCCTTTGATTTTGAAGATCAGTCTGTCTATTTTTTCTCGTTTGAAGGAAGCAACGCTCAACGGTATTTTGAGATCCAGCAGGTTGATCTGGATGGAAATACCTTGCTCTTGTACGATTTGACCAATGAAACCTATCTGGAGCCAGCTATTGAGGGAGCTAACGTCACTTTTGTGTTGCCTGCTTCCGCTCAATCTGCCAATTTTTGTCTGGTTAACCTGCAAACCGGTATCAAATCAGTATCTGCCGTGACTCCGGTAACCTTTGAAAACCTGAGTACTTCTAGCAGTGATTATTTGATCGTGACCCATTCCAATTTATACAATGATGGTACGGGCAATAATTATGTTGAAGAATACGCCAATTACCGCAGGTCTATGCAGGGCGGTGGTTATGACGTACAGGTGATTGAGGTGAATCAGTTGTATGATCAGTTTGGTTATGGAATTGAAAAGCACAGCTTTGGTTTGAGGAGCTTTTTCAATTTTGTTTACCACAAATGGCCGGTCAATCCTACAGTTCTTTTACTGGGGCACGGCTTTGCTTATGACCAGATCCGGGATGAATCCAGTCCGTTTTTTTCTACTCATTTTGTACCTACTTTTGGCAGTCCCGGTTCTGACAACCTGTTGTTATCGACTAATGAAACCGATGCTCCTCTGCTGCCGGTAGGGAGGGTAGCTGCCCGCACGCCTGAAGAAATTAGCATCTATCTGGAAAAGGTAAAAACCTACGAGCAAAGTTTTAACCTGCCCAGGACAGTAGAGAACCTTGCTTGGCGTAAGCGCCTTTTACACTTGGTCGGCGGAGACCCTGGCGAGCAGGATGGTTTTCAGTTTTACCTGGATAATCTAAAAGATGAAATTGAAAATAATGGCTTTGGGGGGCAGGTAAACACGGTTAAGAAAACGAATTCAGGGCCTATTCAAACGTCTATATCTGATGCGGTTATCGAAGCTGTCAATGAGGGCATTGTTTTTAAAACCTTTCTCGGGCATGGCGCGGTGGTCAATACCGACTTCGGCCTCGATGATCCTGAGATATTTGATAATGGCGATCGCCTGATGACGGTCTTATCGCTGGGATGCCTGACTGGTAATTTATATGACGAGCAAAATAGCGTTAGCGAGCGTTTTCTCTTTGAACCCAACCGGGGAGCTATCGCCTATATTGCCTCTTCCGGATTTGCTTATCCCAATGTGTTGGGCTTGGTGACCGAAGAAATGTATCGCCTGATCGGAGAAGAGTTGTATGGTGCAACGCTTGGAGAATGGATGCAAGTTACCCGTGCCGCTTTCGAGGATCAAACTGCCTTTTCGGTAGTGACGTATATACAGCAGCTATCTTTTCATGGCGATCCGGCCATTCGGCTCAATCGGTATAAAGCGCCTGATTATGTAGTAGATCCGGCATCTGTAGCTTTTACGCCCTCCATTATTGACGCGCAGGAGGATTCCTTCCGGTTGAATTTTGAGGTGGTTAATCTGGGCTATTTTCAAAAAGATACCATAGTGGTGCGTTTAGAGCGAACGGTTGGAGGTAATCTGTTTTTTGAGCGATTGGATACGGTGGTTGTGGAAGGACCGGAAGCATTATTGAATTACACTCTGCCTGTTCTGGGCGAGGAAGGTAGAGGGATCAATACGTTGCTTATTGAGCTGGATGTTTTCAATCAGACCGAAGAACTCCCTTTTCCCCAGGCTGAAAATAACAATGAATTGGTGCAAAGTAATGGTAAAAGGGGAATAGACTTTTTTGTGATCGATAACAATGCCTATCCCGTTTTCCCACCCGAGTTTGGCATTTTGACCGAACCGGAACTTACACTCGTCGCTTCTACTACAAATGCTTTTGCGCCCCTTCAAAAGTACCTTATCGAAATTGATACCACCGAGTATTTCAATAGTTCTCTATTGAGGCGTACCGAAAAAATGAGCGAAGGTGGCATTATTCAGTGGAAGCCCGATATCCCGTTGAAGGATGAGCGGGTATTTTACTGGCGGATAAGTGTGGACAGCACTTTGACCAGTACTCCCGGATACAATTGGAATACGAGTTCTTTTGTATTTCTACCCGGTCGGCCCAAAGGGTGGAATCAGTCGCATTTTTTTCAATATCAAAAAAATGACCTGACGACGATCGCATTGGAAGAACCGGGCCGGGAATTCGCTTTTGCCAATACAGTAAACAATGTAGTGGGGGAGGCCATGGCTACGACACCTGCCAATAATGACCGCAGCCGCTACCTCATCAACAACGACCGGATCTTGAAGACGCCCGGTTGGTTCAATAAAAATCTGACGGTAGTGGTACTCGATCCTGAAACCGGCCAACCTTGGGAAAATGCTCCCGGCGGTTTATATGGCTCTTTCAACGGCGGTAATCCAATGAAAGGATTTGTCTTTCAGTTCGAATTGGCGGAGAAACGCAAGGCGGTCATGGATTTTATCCGGGATGTAGTACCCTCCGGGCATTATGTGATGCTATATACGTTTCATCGCAATGGTAACAGCTTTGTGCCGGAAGAATGGGCGGCGGATTCCATTACGTATGGAGAAAACCTGTTTCAGGTATTGGAGGATCAGGGCGCTCAGTTGGTGCGGCAGTTGGAAGACAAGGGTAGTGTGCCTTACATCTTCGCCTTCATCAAAGATCAGGAAGTACTTGGCGAGGCTATTGCTCAAGATGAAGATGAGCGTGTAAACGTTATTTTCTCCATGCCGGTATCCTGGAATGAAGGTAAAGTCACTTCCAGGCTGGTAGGCCCCGCCAAAAGCTGGGCTTCCTTCGAGTGGCAGACCATCGTCGATGACGACCCCAATAATGATAATAGTCATTTGAATATTTACGGGATCAATCAGGAGAACAATGAAGAAGTCTTATTACTGGAAGACTTGCCGGAAGATAATATTCTGCTTGGGCAGTTTGATGCAGAGCAGTATCCGTATTTGCGATTGGAGTATGAAGTGCAAGACACCATTGACCGCACGACACCCCACATTGCTTACTGGCGGGTCTTTTATGAAGGGCTTGGAGACGCTGCCGTTGCGCCCAATATTGCTTATTCATTTGAGCGAGACACGCTGAATCAGGGCGAAGACCTACGTTTGAATATGGCCTTTATGAACGCGGGGGATGATCAGTTGGATAGTTTATTGGTCGGCTATTCCATTCAGGATGCGCAGAATAATGTGATCAATCAGTCGGAGCGCTATATTCCTTTGGCGCTGCTAGATACGTTAGTTGCCAATTTTACATTTGACAGTCGCTATTTGAGCGGAAATAACCGGTTGGTCATAGAGGCCAACCCCAATAACGATCAGCCCGAATTGTACCGCTTTAACAATGTTGCCGTTCAGGACTTTTATGTAAAAGAAGACGAGAAAAATCCGCTGTTGGATGTCACTTTTGACGGTATTCATATCTTGGATGGCGATCTGGTATCGGCCAAGCCCTTCGTGGTGGTAGCCTTGAGAGATGAGAACCCTTATTTGCCATTGACCGATACGGCCTCCATTGAAATGACGCTGACTTACCCCGATGGTAGTGTGCAGCCCTTGCGGTTTTCAGATCCGACCATTCAGTTCTTTCCGGCCTCGGGTAGTAAAAATGAGGCCCGGGTAGAGTGGGAGCCGCAGTTCAAGCAAAGCGGGCTGTATTACTTAAGGGTAAACGGGCGCGATGCCAGTGATAATGAGGCGGGCAGTTTAGATTATGAAGTGTCTTTCGAGGTGATTACCAAGCGCATGATCTCTAATGTTTTGCCATATCCCAATCCCTTTTCCACCGCTTGCCGGTTTATTTATACCCTGACGGGAGACAAATCGCCTGATTACTTTAAGATACAGATCATGACTGTTTCCGGACGTATTGTCAAGGAAATTACCCAGGAGGAGTTTGGTCTTTTAAAAGTTGGGACGCATCAGTCGGATTATGTATGGGACGGGACCGATACTTACGGAAATCAGCTGGCCAATGGCGTTTATTTGTACCGAGTGATTGCCAGGAATCAGAACGATGGAGCCTTAGAGCGCTACGAGACTGCTGCCGACCGGTTTTTCAAAAAAGATTTTGGGAAATTGGTGATAATGCGGTAACTTTTCACAAAAATAAAAGAGATGAAAAAAGTATCCAATTCCAATACCAAGGTGCAGATATTAAAGGCGTATGCCGAATTAGTTGAAGCGCTCAAAGAAGAGCGATCACAAAAGACAGCTCTTCAAAATGAGATCAAGAAAAAGGCACAACTCCTGGAAAAAGTAAAAGAGCAAACCTCTGAGGGAGGGACATCTGAGACAATCCAGGCATTGAGGGGAGCGTTGAATAAACACTTGGATAAATTGGAGCATTCTATTTTGGAAGAAGAAGCGAAGTTTAGGGAACTCAAGGAGGCAATAGAAGTGGAAAAAGGAATGTTGGAAGAATTGTACAAAGTAAAGGCAGAAGCTGAAAGTTTGGAAGCGTTGATCCTCACCAACCGCCAATCGAAAGAAAAGCTGGAGGAGGAGTTGGCAGAGCGGAAAGCTGCTCTCGAAAAGGAAATAACCAATACAAAAGAAGAGTGGAAGCGGGAGCAGGAGGAATATGAATACAATTTAAAAATTAAACGAAGAAATGAAGAAGATGCTTATCAACAGAAAAAGCAAAAACAGGAAAAGGAACTAAAAGAGCAAAAAATAGAATTTGAAAAAAGTATCAGTGATCGTGAGAATGCAGTGAAGGAGAAGGAAGAAGAACTTGAGCGGTTAAGAAAAGAAGTGGACTCTTTTGATCAGGTGATAGCACAGAAAATAAAGGAAACCAGGGAGGCGGTTACAGATCAAATGCAAAAAGAATTTGATTATAAACAAAAATTGGATGTTAAAGACCTGGAGTCTGAAATATCACTGCATAAACAAACTATTGAGAGTTTGAAAGTAAAAGTAGAAGAGCAGCAAAACTATATTAACAGCTTATCCAATAGAACTGAATTTGCTACTCAGCAAGTAAAAGACATTGCCATGAAGGCTATAGAGAATTCGGGAACAAGAACATTTACAATCCCGTCTTCTGATAAACCAAAGGAAGATAATTAGTGCTAACTAATTCCTTTTTCCGCTTGGCCCGGGGCAATGCCCTTGCCCAGTTGATCAACATTCTTTTTTATCCTATCGTTAGCCGGCTTTTCACTCCGGCAGAATTTGGCATAAGGGCATCCTTTGCGGCGGTGGCGACGGTCTTGCTGGCCGTTTCGGTATTGAATTATGAAGTGGCTATTCCTTTACCCAGAGGAGACAGGAAGGCGCTTTTATTGGCAAAAGGGGCAAGCCGGATCGCTTTCATTTTTACTATTCTTATCCTTTTTTTTATAGTCATTATAGGGTTATTCAAAATTCCGGTGGGAGGCAATCTCGGTCAGCTTCTGCCTTACGGTTGGTTATTGCCGGTCATCATTTATTTTGGAAGTATGCACAATATCGGTTATCACTGGGCGATACGGGAGGGGGAATACCCATTGATCTCCAGGGTTCGGCAATTTAGAGCGCTGGTTAAGGGTATTATGGAAACGGCGGGCGGGTTTTTTGGCATTGGCCCTATTGCTTTATTGGCGGGTTGGATGATGGGGAAAGCGGGAGGTATGCTTTGGTTTCGACGATTATGGAAGAGCGCCGCCGAAAAGCACGATATTGGAAAGTCGGCCCGGCGGGAGGTAAAAGAAGTATTAAAAGAATACGACCGGCATCCCAAATTTGCGACATTTTCATCGCTTGCTTTTTCCTTCAATGCTTTCTGGCCAGTGTTGTTTTTTACTTATTTTACCACCTTAGAATTTACCGGGCAATACGGCATGGCTTTTTTGGTCGTTTCCTTATTTGTAACGGTTTTAGTAGATGCTTTTTCGAATGTGTTCATGGGAGATTTTGCCAAGGTGATCAATAAAGATAAGGGAGAAGCCCGGCAATTCTTCAAGCGATTTTTTTGGTTGAGCCTAATGATCAGTTTGGTATTGGTTGGGTTGTTGAGCTGGTTGGGGCCACGGATATTGCTGTTTTATTTGGGCTCGCAATGGGGGATCGCTGCTGGTTTAGTGCCTGTTTTGTCGGCGATCATCCCGGCTTCTTTTTGGTATGCACAGAGTTTTCATGTATTCAACACCTTAGGTAAGCAGCAGCAGTTGTTGGTATTTAATGTGGTCAAAGGGGTGCTATTGGTAGGGGCATTTTGGGGATTGTATTCCAATGGATGGAGTAAGGAAGTGTTGGTCTTTACCTTTGTGGTGATTTTGTTAGTGGTACATGCAGTTCAGTTGGGTCGGGGGTATTGGTTGATGAGCAAAGATTAATGTAAGTCAAATTGTTGAAAGTCTTCCGGGCTAATTCAGATTCTTTTTCAGGGTGTCCAACTCTTCTTTTGTCAGTTCCCGCCATTTCCCAACCTTCAGGCCTCCCAGGTTGATGTTCATAATTCTTACACGTTTTAGGGTGACTACCCGGTAGCCAAGATATTCACACATTCTCCGGATCTGGCGATTGAGCCCTTGGGTGAGGATAATTTTAAATTTGAATTTACCGATCTTTTCCACTTTACACTTTTTCGTTACGGTACCTAAAATCGGGATGCCACCACTCATACGATCTACAAAACGGTTGGTGACAGGTTGGTCAACGGTGACGATATATTCTTTTTCGTTATTATTTTTTTCACGTAAGATATCGTTGACGATATCACCGTCGTTGGTAAGCAGGATGAGTCCTGAAGAAGCCTTATCCAGCCTTCCAATAGGAAAGATCCGTTTAGGGTGGTTAACGAAATCGATGATATTGTCGGGGTCTCTTTGGTCGGTAGTGGAGGTGATGCCAGGCGGTTTATTGAGCGCGATATAGATGGGTTGTGGTTTTGTTTTCAGGGGCTTGCCGTCGATCGTAACCGAGTCTCCTTCATTTACCCGGTTTCCTTTTTTAGCCACCTGCCCATTAAGTTTGACACGACCGGCATCGATCCATTTATCGGCTTCTCTACGGGAGCAGATGCCGGTGCTACTGATGTATTTATTCAGGCTTATGGATTGTTCGTTACTCATTGCTCATTATTCTTCCAACGCCAAATATACAAACTTCCGTACGTTCGGTAGGGGCGCCAGGGTTCTGCCAGTTCGGTCATTTTAGCTTTTAGTTTTCGGCCTTTTTCATTGATTCCGTAGAGGCCGATCATGCCCTGTTGGATGCCGAGGTCGCCAACGGGGAGGATATCGGGGCGATTGAGGTGAAATATGAGGATCATTTCGACAGTCCATTGGCCGACACCTTTGATTTGGGTGAGGTGATGGAGGATGAAGTCGTCGGGTTGTTCCTCCCAATTGATCTTCCGGTTTTCGGGGAGGTCGAAGAAGGTCGCTACATTTTGGATGTAGGAAGCTTTTTGTCTGGAGAGGCCTGCGGAGCGCAATTCTTCAAGATCTTTGGCCAGGATTAGTTCGGCGGGAGGCGCTTCCGATGCATCAAAAAGGTCGAGGAATCGGCGATAAATGGTGCCAGCCGCTTTGCCGGAGAGTTGTTGATAGACGATTGCTTTGATGAGGGCGCCATAGAGGTGTGCTTCCCCTACTGGGAATTGGATGTCGAGGGAATCGACTACGGGTTTGAGGATAGAGTCTTGGGAGAGGTGGTTTTTGATGGATGGTGGTATCATGGTATGGTTTTTTTTAAGTGTGGCACACGTATAGGTGTGCCACACCTATAGGTGGGGCACACAAACCAAGCAAGTTTAAAAAATGCGCTCAAATTGGCCAAATAAATCAGGCCATTGGGCTTTAAATTGTTCCGGAAAGGTAAAGTAGAATACTGCAGCAATAGCATTCAGGTCCACGATTTCCAGTCCGATAAATTCGATAACACTTTTCTTTGGCATTCCGCTAATGGCTTCAAGTTTTTGCCATTCTTCATCTTTGAGGATTGGAACCTCCTTTTCGGGATAGATGAAAAAATAAGCTCTGGCTAATTCGTACATGCCAATATTAAAATATCGGGTAGGTTGAAAGGTGCTGGCCATCAATTGCTCTGCCGAATAAATAATGACATGGTCTTCCCGGTGCAACTCACTAGCGTGCAGTTGTTGATAGACGGGTGAGGGAAAAGGATGCGGATAAACGACAAACGTTTCAAACTTACCCATCAGAAAATCCTTTTGGTTGAAGGTCAGCAGGACTGCATTAGAAGCGATTACCGCCTTGATGTCTTCCGGCACCTCTTCCATCGCCATTCCTTTGAAGTCGTTGCCGATCATGAACAGGCTCACCCGTTGGCGGAATTTTTTCTTATTAGGCTCGCTCAGCCTTTGATAATACAGGTTATGTGCATCGAATAATTTACGTATTGGCGCAGCTAGCTCAGGAGGCCTTCGTTTGTAATACCACCAATCGATTTGTGGGCTAAGCACCAGTATTCCGGCTGCAATTACAACAGGCGGCACCAGCCAAAGGGCGATTTCGGGATTGCCCTCCCATATGAAGTAGAGCACGGCGATGGCCCATATCAGAAAGGGGAGCATTAGGATTCGTGAAAACATGATGATTTTTTTTGACGTGCCCCACCTATAGATGTGGCACACGTATACGTGTGCCACATCTATAGGTGGGGCACGCTTAACTCCATTAAATTTATATTCAGCAACGTAACCAGCTATATTCTAGCGAATTCAAAAATATTATTTTAACCCCCGGAATTATTTTTTTATTGCAATTGTTCAAAAAAACACAAAAGAGGTTGGCTAAATTAAAAAAAGAATCTATCTTTGCAACCGCTTCTTAAAGCAGGTGCCTTAGCTCAGTTGGTAGAGCACAGGACTGAAAATCCTGGTGTCCCTGGTTCGATTCCTGGAGGCACCACCTGAAGGGTTGTTTCGGCTGATTGCCGAAGCAACCTTTTTCTTTTGAAGAAAAACATACTATTCTAATAAGAAATCTAAACCAAATTAAGATTTTTCAGTTTAACTATCATTCATATTTGAAATCTATGTTATTTTTTATTCATATACATCACCGTCATATTATTACTGTACCAACCAGTTGATGGTGATCGATTCCAATTTTAAACAAATCAAAATCTAAAGGTCTGCCATTAACTGGTCAGGCCTTTTTTAATGTCTTTCACTATGGAAAAAAGAATGCGCATTGCTATCCAAAAATCTGGCCGTCTACGCGATGGATCCTTGCAATTATTGAAAGAATGCGGTATCCCCATCGATACGGGAAAAGACCAACTCAAAGCTCCGGCTCGTAATTTTCCCATGGATGTCCTTTTTCTGAGAAATTCAGATATTCCCCAATACCTTGAAGATGGCGTGGCCGACCTGGCTATTATCGGTGAAAATACCGTCATCGAAAAGCAAAAAGAACTACAAAAAATCCTTCCGCTGGGCTTCTCCAAATGCAGGCTTTCTATCGCCGTGCCTAAAAACACCCCTTACACCGGCCTCAATGATCTGAAAGGGAAAAAAATTGCCACCTCCTATCCTAATTCCCTTCGGGACTTTTTATCCAAACATAACATCCAGTCCGATATCCATGTCATCTCCGGCTCTGTGGAAATTGCGCCGAACATTGGCCTGGCAGATGCGATCTGCGACCTGGTAAGTTCCGGAAGTACTCTCTTTAAAAATGGACTGGAAGAAAAAGAAGTGATCCTGAAATCTGAAGCCTGGTTAATTGCCAATGGAAATACTGCTACCGAATTCAAAGAATATTTTGATAAACTGATCTTCCGAATTCAGTCTGTACTAAAGTCAAGAAATAATAAATACCTGCTGATGAATGCGCCCAATGCATCTATTGAGGCAATCACCGAAATCTTGCCAGGGATGAAAAGCCCAACAGTGATGCCACTGGCGATGGAGGGGTGGAGCTCCATACACACCGTAATTAAGGAGGACCGATTCTGGGAAATTATTGACTCGCTTAAGGATTTAGGAGCAGAAGGAATTTTGGTGATTCCAATTGAGAAGATGATTGTGTGAGACAAGAGGACAAGAAGACCGGAGGACAGGAGGACAGGACAACCGGAGGACAAGAGGACAAGGAGGTATTATGCACCTCTGCACCCCTGTACCTCTGGACCCTTTGCACCCACTCTACCTATTTATAGCACTCTTAAGAAATAAAACAATATTACCTTTGTAAAAAGAAATTGAACATGAAATTAGTTATTCATCCGCCGAAATCAGATTGGGAGGTGCTCTTACGACGACCTTCTTTTCAGCAGGATCAATTGGAAGAAAGCGTTCGAAAAATATTGGAGGCGGTAAAAGAGGGGGGAGATGCCGCCATAAAAAAATATACGGCTAAATTCGATCAGGTAGAACTGGAAACGCTTTCCGTTACGGAGAAGGAGAAAAAGGAGGCTGAAGCATCACTTCGTGAAGATTTAAAAGAAGCTATACAACAAGCGAAAAAAAATATTGAAACCTTTCACCAAAGCCAGGTCAATCAGCGGAAAATCGTAGAAACGATGCCCGGAGTGTTCTGCTGGCAAAAAAGTGTGGCTATTGAAAAGGTTGGTCTTTATATACCGGGAGGAACGGCTCCGCTCTTTTCTACGGTTCTTATGCTGGCTATTCCGGCCCAAATTGCAGGTTGTAAAGAAATCGTTCTTTGTAGCCCTCCTCAAAAAAATGGTCAAATACATCCGGCTACCTTGTATACAGCCAACCTTTGTGGGATTACTAAAATCTTTAAAATGGGCGGTGTACAAGCGATTGGAGCCATGGGATATGGCTCGGAATCTGTACAAAAAGTATATAAGATCTTTGGGCCAGGTAACCAATATGTGACGATGGCCAAACAACTGATCCAAAAGGAAGGCGTGGCGATCGATATGCCTGCCGGACCTTCGGAAGTACTGGTCTATGCTGATGAGTCTGCCTATCCGGAATTTGTAGCGGCCGATTTGTTATCTCAGGCTGAACATGGAACGGATAGCCAGGTAGTCCTGGTTGCCCATACTGAAGCCTTTGTAGAAGCTACTCAGCAAGCTATTCAGCAACAGTTAAAATCTTTACCAAGAGCTTCTATTGCTCAGGAAGCACTGAATAATAGTGTAGCCATTGTAGCCTCCGGCCAGGAAGAAGCACTCGAACTCATTAACGATTACGGCCCGGAACACCTGATATTGGCTACTCAAAAACCTGATATTATTGGTGAACAAATCATCAATGCGGGATCGGTATTCCTAGGGCATTTTAGTCCGGAATCTGTTGGCGATTATGCTTCCGGAACCAATCATACCTTACCAACCAATGGATGGGCAAAATCGTACAGCGGAGTTTCTTTGGATTCGTTTGTTAAAAAAATCACCTTTCAGCAATTGACATCAGAGGGTATTCAACACCTTGGCCCTGCAGTTGAAAAAATGGCAGAAGCGGAGGAACTGGCTGCTCACAAACTGGCCGTCACTGTTAGATTAGAGGCGTTAAAAAATAAAAGTTGATAAACATGGATATCCGAAAGCTGGTGCGTAAAAATATCCTGGAATTGACTCCCTATTCTTCCGCTCGTAAGGAATTTAAGGGAAAGGCCAGGATCTTTATGGATGCTAATGAATCGCCCTTTGATACGGGATATAACCGATATCCCGATCCTTTACAGCTGTCCCTAAAGCAAAAAATAAGCGATTGGCGCAACTTTCCTTCCGATCAAATCTTTCTGGGAAATGGCAGCGATGAGGCTATTGATTTACTCATACGCATCTTTTGTGAGCCTGGTCAGGATGAGATCTTCTTGCTTCCTCCAACATACGGTATGTATAAAGTATGCGCCAATATCTCCGGAGTTGCGGTAAAAAATATTCCGTTGAATACGGATTTTCAGCCAGATGTCGAAACGATTTTGGATCGATCAAATTCGACTAGTAAATTGTTGTTTTTGTGCTCCCCGAATAATCCAACGGCAAATACCTTTGAAGCTTCCAAAATCACTCAATTACTGAGCGGATTCCCTGGGATGGTGATCATTGATGAGGCTTATATTGACTTTGCTGATCAAGAAAGCTGGTTAACAAAGATTCAGGAATTCCCGAACCTGGTCGTTTTACAAACCTTTTCTAAAGCCTGGGGCCTGGCCGGACTTCGTTTGGGGATGGCTTTTGCTCAACAACCGATGATTGAATTACTCAACAATGTGAAACCTCCTTACAATGTCAATCAGCTCACCCAGGAAAAAGCGCTGGAAGCATTAGAGAACAAAAAGCGTCTACACTTATACATAAAAGGTGCGCGGAACCAGCGGGAAATCCTTAGAAAAGAATTGGAAGCTTATCCTTTTGTACAGAAAATTTATCCTTCTGATACGAACTTCCTGCTCGTCAAGGTAACGGATGCGGATAGTTTGTATCATTTTTTGCGTTCACAAAGCATCATTGTAAGAAACCGGTCTACTTTGCCGGGCTGTGAAGGTTGTTTACGGATCACCGTGGGCACCCCTAAAGAAAATGAGATTTTACTAGCCACCCTTAACCATTATCAACAAGCTTAATTTATGCAAAAGATCCTCTTTTTAGACCGTGACGGGACCTTGATATTAGAGCCGGAAGATTACCAGATCGATTCCCTGGAAAAATTAGAGTATTACCCCCGGGTGTTTCAGTACTTGTCTCGCATTGTACAGGAATTAGAGTTCAAGTTAGTGATGATCACCAATCAGGATGGGTTGGGGACACCTGTTTACCCACAGGCATCTTTTGATTTAGTACAGGATAAGCTACTTAGAGCTTTTGAGAAGGAGGGAATTACTTTTGAAGAAATTTTAATTGATAAGACCTTTCCGGAAGAAAATTCGCCTAATCGAAAGCCCAAAACGGGGTTGGTAACGCATTATATGGATGGGGATTATGATATGGAAAACTCTTATGTCATTGGCGATCGGCTGACCGATATGGAGTTGGCTAAGAACTTGGGAGCTAAGGGGATTTGGCTGAATAACAATCCTGATTTGGGTGCCGGAGAACTGGAAGGCAAATACGGCGAATTGGAGCAGTTCATTACCTTAACCACTCAAGATTGGGCAGCAATTTATGACCATTTAAAACATCCGCCCCGCATTTCTACTATTCACAGAAAAACTTCCGAAACTGATATTTTTATTGATTTAAACCTGGATGGTTCTGGTCAGGGGAGCATTAGCACTGGTCTGGGCTTTTTTGACCATATGCTTCATCAACTGGCTAAACATGGGAATTGTGATTTGGAAATAAAGGTTAAAGGCGATTTACATATTGATGAGCATCATACCATTGAAGATACGGCTATTTCTTTAGGTGAGGCCTTTTTAGAAGCGTTAGGAGATAAAAAAGGAGTAGAGCGGTATGGTTTTTTTCTACCAATGGATGATTCTCTGGCGCAGGTGGCGATAGATTTTGGCGGACGTCCGTGGCTCGTCTGGGAAGCCGAGTTTAAGCGTGAAAAAGTTGGAGAAATGCCTACCGAGATGTTTATGCATTTCTTCAAATCCTTTAGTGATGCTGCCAAATGTAATTTAAATATTAAGGTAGAAGGGACAAATGAGCACCACAAAATAGAGGCGATCTTTAAAGCCTTTGCCCGGGCGATCAAGATGGCTGTGAGAAGGGATCCTTATTCTAATAAAATTCCCTCAACCAAAGGAACGTTGTAACAAATTAAAAAATCCTGTTCACCGTTTACGGTTTACTGTTCACAGATAGAATATGAAAACAGCAATCATCAAATACAATGCGGGGAATGTACAATCGGTCTTATTTGCGATGGAGCGATTGGGTTACGAGGCTGTTTTGACAGACGATCATGAACAGATTAGATCAGCTGATAAGGTGATTTTTCCCGGAGTAGGGGAGGCCAACACCACTTACCTTC
>CAZHOV010000130.1:0-16346 GCA_964534315.1 uncultured Saprospiraceae bacterium
GCTACGGAGGAATGGCTGCACGCTTCCTGAGGGGCTTCCGCTCCATTTATCTGGGGCTTTTATTCAATGTACTCAGCATGTCGGCAGTGACCTTAGCAGCTATTAAGATAGGCGAAGTGATGATGGGACTTTCTCCTTTAGAAACGATTGGCATTGCTTCGGTTATTACTGTTATTTTTAGCGCACTCGGCGGTTTTCGCGGAGTCATTTACACTGATTTTCTGTTATTTTTCGTGGCCATGGTCGGCTCTGTCGGAGCAGCTATAGTAGCAGTCAACCAGCCGGAAGTAGGAGGATTAACGGCATTGATCAACAATCCGGATATCCAATCTAAATTGACTATCCTGCCTGATTTCTCTCAAATGGATCATGTAGTGGCCGTTTTCATCATACCGCTGGCCGTTCAGTGGTGGAATGCCTGGTACCCCGGAGCAGAGCCCGGCGGTGGAGGCTACATTGCTCAACGAATGCTGGCAGCAAAAAATGAACAACATGCCATCGGGGCGACTTTCTTTTTTAACATTCTTCACTATGCCCTTCGCCCCTGGCCCTGGATACTGGTAGCCCTGGCTTCCTTAGTTGTATTCCCCGACCTGGAAAGCCTGCAGGCCGCATTTCCCAATGTCTCGGAAAGCAAACTCGGGCACGATCTGGCCTATCCGGCTATGCTGACCTTTTTACCTAATGGACTGCTGGGTTTGGTGTTGGCATCCCTGCTCGCAGCTTATATGTCAACGATCTCTACCCATCTCAACTGGGGGGCTTCTTATCTGATCAATGATGTGTACAAACGCTTTATCCGGCCCGATGCAAAAGAGAAAGAACTGGTCAATACAGGCAGGATCATCACTGCTTTATTAATGATTTTAGCAGCCATCTTTGCTTTGTATTTACGCAATGCCAAGCAGATTTTCGATATTATTTTGATGTTCGGAGCAGGTACCGGGCTGATCTTTATTCTTCGCTGGTTTTGGTGGCGCATCAATGCCTGGTCTGAAATATCGGCAATGTTTTGTTCGGGTATCATCTCTATTCTATTCACTTTTACCGACTTATATCCCGAAAGTTGGTATGGTTGGGGCCGATTACCCCTGGTGGCCCTTATTACGACTATCGTGTGGTTAATTACTACCTTTATCACCCGACCCGAAAAAAAGGAAGTACTTTATTCATTTTACCAAAATTTACACCCCGGCGGTCCCGGCTGGAATGCCGTCAAAAAAGAAGCCCTTGCCGATGGCACAGACCTGACAATAGATGAAGGCCCCTGGACAGTCCCTAAAGGAATTGTTGCCATGATGCTAGGTACATTACTGATTTACAGCGCCTTATTTGCCACAGGATATTGGATCTATGGAAGCCACCTTTGGGCGACCATCCTCACCGCTGTAGCCATTGCCGCTGCTTTCCTCTTGGCTAGACAATGGAGACAGATAGCCTCCTTTATCTTAAAATAAAAAAGATGTCGTGGAAAAAGCGTTTAATCTCTTCAATTTGGCAAACCTTTTTAGTGGAAGATCGTTAAATAATAGTTCTTTCATTCATTGATTTCCGCTATGACCGAGTTTTTCGAATCCATCACACCCGAGTATGTTATTGTTTGTTTGGCATCCTTTTCAGTTGTCATTTACACTATTTATCGCATCGTAATCAGAACGAATGATGATAACAATGAACAAGATGATGAGGATCGTGGAGGACCCATTCCACCAAAGCCTCCAAAACCGCATAGGCCGGTAAATGGAAAAGTTATCAAAGAAGAGTTGGAAGAAGTTGTTTTTTTAGTCAGAAGGAACAACCATCCTACCCACCACCTCAATATACGCTAATCCGATAAGTATCCCGATCAGCGTTCCAAGCAAGGCCCCGCCGATAATATCCAGGGGATAATGAACCCCTACATAAACCTGGGCGATGGAGATGGTAGCAGCCCATAGTAACAGCGGTATCCTGATCCATTTGAATACCGCTCCAAGCGTAAGAATTAAAAAGGTGGCTAATGCAAAGTGGTTGGTTGCGTGTGATGAAGTAAAACTGTAGCCTGAGCCGCAATGGACAATTACATGAACCTGATCCTTTATCTCCAAATCCCGACAGGGACGCAGGCGTTTTATGGTAGGCTTAATGAGTTTGCTGCTGGTCGTATCAGCAATGCCAATGGTTAAGGCAATTCCCAATATCATATACCATCCTTTCCATTTTAAATTGATCAAGATAAAGCTCAGCATAAACAGATAGAGCGGAATCCAAAAATACTTATTCCTCCAATAGGCAAGGACCGCATCAAAAAAAGCATTTTGCCAATTTTGATTAATGATAAAAAATAACTCTTGATCCAGTTCTATTAAAGTACTCATTTTCGGGCGATTAAAATTAGCCTATCTGAGGTTTGAATATCAAAAGGAGTCAATTCATAACTACCGAAGGAATAAAGAATGGGTAACTCCGCAAATGCAAACATTTGCATAAAATCCTGAAATTCAAAAGCTCTTACCCGTTCCTGAAATGCGATTACCTTCCCTTGGTCGTGTACTTCTATATCCTTAAGGATAAATCCATCTTTTAGGGATTTCTTTATTTTGAATAAAACCCCATCAACTTCTTTTTCCTCTTTAGCAACCATTGTCTTTACTACTTTGGGTGCATTGAAATAATCTAAAACGAACAAACCCCGGTTCCTAAGGTTTTTACGCACATTTTTTAAGGTACGCAAGTGGTCTTTATCATCTTCAAAATAACCAAAGCTGGTAAAAAAGTTAAAAACATAGTCGAAAAAATTCACCCGAAAGGGCTCCCTCATGTCGTGCTTAAAAAACGTCAGCCGTTCATTCTCAAACTGTTGCGCGTAGCTAATATTTTCCTCGGCAAGGTCAATCCCCGTCACCTCAAATCCACGTCCTGCCAACTGCACCGAAAGCCTCCCCTTTCCACATGCCAAATCTAATATCTTGGAATGGGGCTTCGGATGGATCACCCTCAAAATATGGTCGATAAACTGACTAGCTTCCCCTTCATCCCGATATTGATATAATAACGGATAATAGGGCGACCTGAACCATTCCATAAACCATTCCTGCTCCATAACGTGAACGTATTGAGTATAAGCTTATAGGTAAAATTATTTGCCAAAGATAACAGGTTTGCTGAATTTCAAAAACAGAATACTTTTCCGATTTCACTTTATAGCTACTATATTTGCCACAGGAAGAGGGGTTGTCTCAAAACTAAATATCATCACTACATGGCTTTAATCAAATCAATCTCCGGAATCCGGGGAACTATAGGCGGAAAGGAAAAGGAAAATCTCACGCCCATCGATATTGTCGAATCGGCTGCTGGCTTTGGGCAGTGGGTAAAATCAAATTCAGGGATACCCAAGGTTGTCATAGGAAGAGATGCCCGTATTTCCGGCGAATTGGTGGCTAACTTGGTCATTGCTACCCTTAGAGCAATGGGTATTGACGTGATCGATCTGGGGCTTTCCACTACCCCAACAGTTGAAATAGCAGTGCCCCTGGAAAATGCCGGCGGCGGAATTATCCTTACAGCAAGCCATAATCCCCGCGAATGGAATGCCTTAAAATTACTCAACCACAAGGGAGAATTCATCTCTGCTGAAGACGGGCAGAAGGTGTTAAGCTTTATCCAAGAAGGATCTATAGAATACGCCTCCGTCGATCAACTGGGCAACCTGACCACCCAAAAAGATTATATCCAAAAGCATATCGATCAGATTCTCGCTCTACCATATGTTGATGAAGAGGCGATAAGGAAAAAGCGATTTAAAGTGGTTGTCGACGCCATTAACTCAACAGGAGCCCTCTCTGTCCCCCCGCTTTTGGAACAATTAGGCTGTACCGTAACTGTTTTAAATGACGACCTTTCCGGTCAATTTGCCCACAACCCCGAACCCTTGCCCAAACATTTAACCGATCTGTCTGCTGCAGTAGTAAATCACCAGGCAGACCTAGGAATAGCTGTTGATCCGGATGTAGACCGCCTGGCTTTTGTGTGTGAAGACGGAACTCCTTTCGGAGAAGAATACACACTGGTGGCAGTAGCTGATTATGTGCTGCAGCATCAAGCTGGACCGACCGTTTCTAACCTCTCTTCCAGTCGGGCCTTAAGGGACGTCACTCAAAAATACGGGCAAAACTATTTTGCTTCTGCAGTCGGGGAAGTCAATGTCGTTGCTCAAATGAAAGCGGTAGATGCAGTCATTGGCGGAGAAGGAAATGGTGGGGTTATATTTCCCAAACTTCACTACGGGCGCGATGCGCTGGTGGGTATCGGCCTATTCCTTTCCCATTTAGCACGCGTCGGTTTGAAGGCATCTGAATTAAAAGCCTCTTACCCGGCTTATTCTATCCGAAAAAATAAAATAAATCTTTCTCCTGAACTCGATCTGGACCAGATCTTTATTCATCTAAAAAAAGCTTTTCCAACAGCCGAGATCAATGAAATGGACGGCCTAAAATTAGACCTGGAAAACGGTTGGATTCATCTTCGGAAATCAAATACAGAACCAATCATACGGGTCTATACCGAAAGTGAAAATGAGGAGGCAGCGCAGGAACTTGCCGAACAAGTCATGGCAAAAATTAAAGAAATTTAAAGAAATTAAGTATTTTCGTTTTCCTGATTAGTGCTTACGGATAAATTAAATCGCAAAATAATTTTGGTATGAATGTCATAGAAAAACCTTCCCAAATTTCTCCCTTAGAATCCTTCTTCCAACCTTTCAGAGAAAAGATCATCGGCGTAGATCAATCCTTCGAAACGCCTTTTGGACAGAAAAACATCATTTACACCGATTGGACGGCAAGCGGCAGACTTTATGGTCCTATTGAAGATCTGCTGGTAAACGAAATCTTTCCTTTTGTAGGTAATACCCATACGGAAACCACCGTAACAGGCTGTTCTATGACCTATGCTTACCACGAAGCAAAATCCATCATAAAACGACACGTTGGTGCTCAATCTAAAGATGTGCTCATCGCCTCTAACTCAGGCATGACCGGAGTGGTCAATAAATTTCAACGCATTCTCGGATTGAAAATTCACGAATATTTTCTTCCGACCGTTCGATTAAAAGAAGCGGATACGCCTGTTATCTTTATTAGTCATATGGAGCACCACTCCAACCAGACCTCCTGGCTGGAGACTATAGCCGATGTGGTCCTGATAGATCCTACAGAAGATGGTCTAGTTGATCTCAATCATCTAAAGGCGCTACTGGAACAATATAAAAACAGAAAGACCAAGATTGCCGCCATCACTTCTTGTTCTAATGTAACGGGGGTTTTCACTCCTTATCATGAAGTCGCAGAACTTATGCACCAAAATGGAGGGCTCTGCTTCGTAGATTTTGCCTGCTCAGCTCCCTATATTGACATTAATATGCATCCTGAAAATCCACTCCAAAAGCTGGATGCTATCTACTTCTCCCCACATAAATTCCTTGGAGGGCCCGGGTCTTCCGGTGTCTTGATATTTGACCCTAAATTGTATAAAAATAAAATCCCCGACAATCCCGGCGGCGGAACAGTCAACTGGACCAACCCCTGGGGTGAGCATAAATACCTCGAAGAAATTGAAGCGCGAGAAGATGGAGGCACCCCTGGCTTCCTACAGACTATTCGCGTTGCCCTTAGCATCCAACTAAAGGAGCAAATGGGCGTATCAAATATGCTAGAGCGAGAACACGAAATGCTGAAAAAAATCTGGAAAAAGTTTGATACCATCCCCAATCTGCATATCCTGGCCCCTCATCTCCGGGAACGGCTAGGCGTCATCTCTTTTTATGTAGAAGATCTGCACTACAACCTTGGCGTAAAGCTACTGAATGACCGGTACGGCATCCAAATGCGGGGTGGCTGCTCCTGCGCCGGGACCTATGGCCACTATTTGCTGCACGTATCGAAACAACGATCACATGATATTACAGATAAAATTGACCACGGAAACCTCTCCTCTAAACCCGGATGGATTCGAATGTCCATTCATCCGACTATGACCGATGCAGAAATCGACTACGTTCTGGATGCCGTTGAACAACTCTGCTTACAGCATAAAGAATGGGAGAAAGATTATAAATACAATAATAAAACCAATGAATTTGAATTCCAGGGAAACTGCCCGGACGAACGAGCTATTGTCAACCATTGGTTTAATACAATCTGAGGATTATCAAACGGAAGCATGCAAGCAAGCTAATTTTGAACAACTCTAATAGTTAACTAAACCGTTCAATTATTTTTGTATAAACTATCATTAGTCAGAAGTTGTTGAGTTGAAGTTAGTAGTAATGGAAAAATATGAGAATTTATCTAGATAATGCAGCCACTACCCCGCTTAGCCCGGGCGTAAAACAAACCATGATGGAGATCATGGAAGATACCTTTGGCAATCCGTCTTCTATTCATGCCGAAGGTAGAAAAGCGCGCACGATTATTGAAAGGGCCCGCAGGACGATCGCAGATCACCTCAAAGCCTCTATTGGCGAGATTTTCTTTACCTCTTGTGGCACAGAGTCAAATAATATGGTGCTCAAGGGAGCCGTTCGCGATTTGGGTGTTACCCGTATCATCAGTTCTCCAATTGAACACCACTGTATTCTCCATTCCTTAGACGCTATCCAAAAAGAGCATCCGGAAGTTTCTGTACACTTGCTCAATATCAATGAATCAGGGCAAATTGATTATGATCAACTGGAGCAGCTACTCCAAAGTAGCGAACAAAAAACACTCGTTTCACTTATGCATGCTAATAATGAGATTGGCACCCTGCTTGATCTCGATAAAGTAGCCGCTATTTGCGAAGAATACGACGCTTTATTTCATACCGATACCGTCCAGACCATCGGCTACTACCCTATCGATGTTTCGACTACCAAGATTCATTTCCTGAGCGGTTCCGGCCATAAGCTGCATGGCCCCAAAGGTGTGGGATTCGTCTATGTCAACGGAGACTATATCATCAAACCTTATATTGACGGAGGTAGCCAGGAACGAAATATGCGGGCAGGAACCGAAAACCTCTACGGTATTGCCGGTTTTGCAAAAGCAATGGAAGAAGCGCAGCATAACCTTGAAGAACGCAGCGCTTATATTCAAGAACTCAAAAGCTATATGTGCAACCGTCTTTTCTCCGAAATTGATGGACTACAACTGATCAGCCCGGAGGACAACTGCCACTACAAAATCCTGAGCGTTTCTTTTCCGCCATCTTCGAAATCAGACCTACTCGTTTTAAGTCTGGATATCGCCGGCATAAGCGCCTCGGGTGGCAGCGCCTGCAGCTCGGGAGCCGAAAAGGGCTCCCATGTACTCGAAGGTATTAAGGCTGATCAGGATCGAAAAGCGATTCGTTTCTCCTTTTCGCATTTTAATACCAAAGAAGAAATTGATCAGGTGGTCGAAAAAATAAAGCAACTTTCTCTTTAATTCCTCAACAATAAATTAATAGATGAATATTGCGATTTTAGGATACGGAAAAATGGGTAAGACCATTGAGCAGTTAGCTACCGGTCATCAGATTATCCTGAAGATCACCGAAGACAATGCAGATCAATTAACGATTGACAATCTTCGGCGGGCGGATGTTGCTATTGAATTTACCCAGCCGGATGCAGCATTTGAAAATATTAAATTATGTATTAACGCCGGTATTCCGGTTGTCTCAGGAACCACTGGATGGTTAGATAAACTAGAAGAGATCAAAGCATTAATAGACGAGAAAAACGGAGCCTTTTTTTATGCCCCCAACTTCAGCATCGGGGTCAACCTATTCTTTGCCCTCAATCGCGTTTTCGCCAAATGGATCGATCAATATGAAGATTACGAAATACTTATTGAAGAAATCCATCATACCGAGAAAAAAGATGCCCCCTCTGGTACCGCTATCCGCCTGGCGGAAGAAATTATCCACCAAATGCGTCGTAAAGACAACTGGATTCATCAAGACTACCCCAAATCTACCGATCTACTAGTTACCTCAAAACGCATAGTGGATACGCCCGGCACACATACGGTGACGTATCAATCCAAAATAGATAAAATTCAATTACAACACGTAGCTTTCTCAAGAGAAGGATTCGCCAAAGGAGCCCTCCTCGCGGCTGAGTGGATCGTCGGTAAACAAGGTCTGTTTGGCATGGAAGACCTTATGGGAATGAGATGAGGACCGGAAGACCAGATCAGTCTGAAGGACTGATACCTTATATACCTTAACTAAGGGCAGCGCCCCTCAGAATAAAAATAAATAATATGCAATATCGTCGACTAGGAAAATCAGGATTACAAGTTAGTGTATTATCATTTGGATCGTGGTTAACATTTGGAAAACAGATCGGAGATGACCGGGCGGAGGAGCTTATGGTCAAAGCTTATGATCATGGGGTCAATTTCTTTGATAATGCGGAGATCTATGCGCGCGGCCAGTCAGAGATCGTTATGGGGAATATATTGAAGAAGTTGAATTGGGACAGAAGCACCTATCTGGTTTCCAGTAAAGTATTTTTTGGCAGTGGCGGAAAGGGGCCAAATCAAACGGGCTTAAGCAGAAAACATATTTTTGAAGGGTGCCATGCAGCCCTTAAGCGGTTGCAGGTCGATTATCTAGACTTACTCTTTTGCCATCGCCCGGATAAAAACACCCCCATGGAAGAGACGGTTTGGGCAATGAATCACCTCATCCAACAAGGAAAGGTACTATACTGGGGAACATCAGAATGGTCTGCCCAAGAAATTATGGAAGCTCATATGGTGGCTCAAAAATTAAATTTGATTGGCCCTACTATGGAGCAACCTCAATACAACATGTTTCACCGCCAAAAAGTAGAAGTGGATTATGCAAAGATATACAATACAGTAGGGTTGGGAACCACCATTTGGTCCCCCCTTGCCAGTGGTGTTTTGACTGATAAGTATCTCGATAAATTTCCGGAAGGTACCCGCCTGGGAATGGAGGGCTTGGATTGGCTTAAACAACGTTCCTTAACACCAGAACGTCTTGAAAAAACGCGCAAACTAAATGAGTTAGCAAAATCAATAGGAACGACACTTCCGAAGTTAGCCGTAGCCTGGTGCGTTAAAAACCCGAATGTGAGTACGGTGATCCTTGGAGCCTCCAAGCCGCATCATCTTGATGAAACCCTCCAATCACTGGACGTCGTAGATAAATTGACCGATGAAGTTACTGAAAAAATTGAGGACATCCTTCAAAATAAACCGCCGCATCCGGCTTTTTAATAATGAAAGGGCTTACTCCATAGTCTGTTAGTAAGCCCTAAAAATATTTTTTATGCTGAGCGCACTGTTCTTTTTAGAAAAAATAATGCGCTCAAAGAAGAAAGTCGGCGACACCCAACACCAAAAGATATGGTGAGATGCGCTTTTTACCATTATTCATCACTAACTTCACCTTGGTAATACCTAATGGCCGATAGTAGCGTTTACTTCTGAGCCGACCGGAACGATCCAACCGAACTTATCCTCTATGGTTCCTGCGCGAAGGTTATTGATATAAGTTTTTAACATTTCTCCTACTTTCCTATTTTCTACAGGCGGCAATTCCATCAGGTAATCCTTGTAGGTGAGACTGGAAACGTGCGCAACGACAGCCGCAGTTCCGGCGCCAAATATTTCGTCTAGCTTTCCTGCTTTGTGTTGCTCTACAATCTCGTCAATGGTGACTGTCCTTTCTTCCACTTCATAACCTTTGTCCTTGAGGATAGTGATAAAACTATCTCTGGTAATACCTTTTAAAATAGCACCATTGAGCTCCGGAGTAACGACCTTCCCGTCAAATACAAAGAACAGGTTCATAGTCCCTACTTCCTGAACTTCCTTGAAATGGTAACCATCTAGCCACATGATTTGATCAAAGCCTTTTTTCTGAGCGATCTCGGTAGGTAAAAGAGCAGCACCGTAATTTCCTGCAGCTTTTGCTTCACCAGCACCACCGGGAACGGCACGCACATATTTTTCTTCTGCAACCAGGGAAACAGGTTTGGGATAGTAAGGACCAACGGGACCTGTAAAAATGATAAACTTGTAACTGTCAGAAGGTTTTACGCCAATAAATTTACCGTCGGCAAACATAAATGGACGAATGTAAAGGGCACTCCCCTGCTTGGAAGGAATCCATCCCTGGTCAATGCTAATCAATTTATGAAGCGCTTCTAAAAAAAGATCTTCTGGAATGTGCGGCATACACATGCGTTCAGCAGATCGGTTAATACGCTTGGCATGCATTTCAGGACGAAATAAGAAGGGCTCACCGTCGAATGACTTAGAAGCTTTCATACCTTCAAAAATAGCCTGTCCATAATGAAGCCCCAAACAAGCAGGATGAACCTCAAATGGCCCAAAAGGGACAATACGTAAATCTTTCCACTCCCCATCTGTATAGTCTGCAACAAACATATGATCAGAAAACGTTTTTCCAAAAGGAATGGCTTCAAAATCAACGCCCTCCAATCGGGGTTGGGAAGTTTTTGTAATTTCTATATTATACTTCATAAAGCTTTAATTTTTAATGTAAATTTAATGTATATTTCACACTTATTCAAATTTTATACTTTTACATTATTTTTTATTTATAAAAATTTTCAAAAAATACTGATTTGGAAAATTATATTTTGAAAAAAGATTTTCTTGACCTGAATTTTTATCCAAGCGAACCCATTTTTGATCTGGAACCAATCATCCAAACAAGGAAAAACCATAAAGGAATAATTGTACTATTTTACAGCAAAGGCCAGGTTAATGCAGAAAAGGAATTCTTAAAAAAGATATTAAGTGCGATTCATTTGGATTATGATAAAGATATAGTCCCTATTAATATAACTTCCAAAAATGAATTAAGGTTTAGCCAAATAGATAATAAAATCAGCTGCAAAAGCCTCTTGGTTTTTGGTATATCAACCACTGAACTAGGCCTTGTTTTTCAATGTACACCTTACCAATTTTTCAAATTCAGAGCTATTCATTGCCTATTTGCAGATGAACTGTCTAAAATACAAGAAGATCAATCACTGAAAAAACAACTGTGGATCGCCCTGAAAAATCAATTTAATCCCTCCAGATCATGAAAAAAATACTATTTGCAACAGCCAACCCCAACAAAGTACGAGAAGTCAATCAACTCCTAACAGGCACTTTCCTGGTAGAAAGCCTTTCCGATATCGGTTTTACAGAAGAGGTTCCTGAAACGATGCCCACCATAGAGGGCAATGCGCTCCAAAAAGTGCGGTATGTGTACGAAAGGGTCCGAATTGATTGTTTTTCGGAAGATACCGGCCTGGAAATCGATTTCCTGGACGGAGCACCTGGAGTATACACCGCGCGCTACGCAGGTCCCCAAAGAGACCCCAATGATAATATGGACCTCGTTCTTCAACAACTTGGCGACACCAAGAACCGCGGAGCCCAATTTCGCACTGTTGTCGCCCTCATCCTTAATGAACAAGAATATACTTTTGAAGGGATCGCAAGAGGCACAATTACCTTAAAAAAATCGGGCACCGAAGGCTTCGGCTATGACCCCATCTTTATCCCTGAAGGTTATGATATTTCCTTTGCCCAAATGGATAAAGATACCAAAAATGAAATCAGCCACCGGGGCAAAGCCATCCGGAAGTTAGTAAAGTTTTTAACAAGATAACCCTAAAGCTCATTTATATGTTCCCTGATCCATTGGGCGCGCTCCAACATAGCGGCTTTATCTTCGGAGTCCATCTTGTCGAGCAGGCGGTACATCATGGAGACGCGGGCGTTGGAGCGTAACTTGTCTTCATGGCGCAAGTAGAACTCCCAGTACAAGCTATTGTAAGGACAAGCATCTTTACCGGTTTTGGCTTTGCGATCGTATTTGCAGTTGGAGCAATAATCGCTCATCTTATGCATATAATTGGCACTGGAAATATAGGGCTTGGTGCCCACAATTCCCCCATCTGCAAATTGGCTCATCCCACGGGTATTCGTAATCTCCACCCACTGAACGGCATCCATGTAAATACCCAGATACCATTCGTCTACTTCGTCGGGGTCGCAACCGAGCAGTAAGGCAAAGTTTCCGGTAACCATAAGACGCTGAATATGATGGGCGTATGCTGTTTCCAAAGACTGACCAATAGCGGATTGCAGGCATTTCATATCTGTCTTACCGGTCCAGTAGAATTCTGGCAAGGGCGTATCATGATCAAAATAATTAAGTTGCTCATATTCGGGCATCTTGGCCCAATAAACACCTCTCATATACTCCCGCCAACCAATGATCTGACGCACAAAGCCTTCAATCTGAGCAATATCGATCTCCCCCTGGTGTTGCTCCCAGTAGGCCACGCTGCGCTGTACCACTTCCAAAGGGCTGATCATTTTGGTATTTAAACCGAAGGAAATCCTGGAGTGAAATAACAGGTCATCTCTCACCGTCATTGCATCCTGATAAGTACCAAATTGAGCAAGACTCGTTTCGAAAAAATGATCCAGCAAATCATCTATCTCTTTACGGGTGACCGGCCAGTTAAAATCGTCGGCTTCGATCGTGCCTATGGTAGCTACCTCCGCCGCTTCCAGCATCTGTACAAGCTCTTCTACATTTCTGGAAAAAGGTTTCTTCTCCGGAATAGCCACTTTTTTGGGCAGTTTCTTCCGGTTGGCAGCGTCGTAATTCCACTTACCCGTTAAGGGGGATTCGCCGTCATCTTCCATCATGATATCGTATTTTTTACGCATATGCCGATAGAACGACTCCATCAAGTAGGTTTTCTTGCCTTCGAAAAACTCTTCTACAAAAAGGCGTTCGGTCAGAAAATGCTCCGTATCGAAGGCCTCTGTTTCAATCGACAGCTCCTTACAGAAATGCTGGAGTTGCTGATCCAGGCGGTATTCGTCTGGTAGCTGGTATTCGAATTTTTGGATTTTACGCTCCTCAATGATCTTGGAAAGATTATCAGTAAGACTTTGAGTATTTTGCTCATCATCCAAGGTTAGATAATGTACGCTATGGCCTTGTTTTTTCAAATCATCTGAAAAATTGCGCATGGCTAGAAAGAAACCGACAACCTTTTGAATATGGTGCCTTACATAACCGGTTTCTTGCTGCATCTCCATGAATACATAGAGCGTTTCATCGTCCGTTTGCTTATACCAGCTATGGTTGCCATTAAGCTGATCGCCCAGAATAAGTCGTAGCGTGTGGTAGTTTTGCATGTTTTTTTATTTAGGTAAAAAACTAACCGGAAAGGAAGCGAATTGTTTGCTCGCGTAGGCTAAAGTCCACCCCACCGTCCAAACATTTGGGGATTTTGCCGAAGAAATGTTAATAATTCAAAAAGAATTGCCATTTTCGTTTTTCATTAATAATCAACACCCAAATGGCAATATTAACAACTGACGGCCTGACGAAGCACTACGGACGCATAACGGCCGTCAATAAGCTCTCTCTTACCGTTGAAAAGGGTAATATCTACGGTATTCTCGGCCCCAACGGGAGTGGTAAAACAACAACACTGGGCATTATATTAGGTATCATTCATCAAAGTGCTGGAAATTATGCTTGGTTTGACGGTCAATACACCAAAAACCCCAGATTAAGAGTTGGTGCATTGCTGGAGACGCCCAATTTTTATCCATATATGAATGCTGTGGATAATTTGGACATCATTGCACATATCAAAGGGGTAAAAAATACTGATTACGATCACCTACTCGACTTGGTGAACCTGCGTAAACGAAAATTATCTAAGTTCAAGACCTATTCTCTGGGAATGAAGCAGCGATTGGCTATTGCTGCGGCCATGATCGGCGATCCGGAGGTCCTCATTTTCGATGAACCTACCAATGGGTTGGATCCTCAGGGAATTGCCGAGGTCCGCGAAACCATCCGGGAGATTGGACGGTCGGAGAAAACCATTCTGATGGCCAGCCATATTTTGGACGAAGTGGAGAAAGTGTGTTCACACGTGGCCATTATCAAGGAAGGTAGCTTGTTGGCTACCGGTTCCGTTGGTGCGATCATCAATAGTGAACTGGAAGTACAGATCGCTAGTGAAGATCATGAACAACTAAAAACCGCTCTTTCCGAACTCGACTTTGTAAAAGGACTTAAGGAGAAGGAAAACCGATTGCTCTTCAATATGGATGGTGAAGTATCAACTACCGAGTTAAATAAATTGCTTTATGAAAAAGGTATTATTCTCTCTCACTTGGTAGCTAAAAAGCGTAGCCTGGAAGAAGAGTTTTTGGAAATTACAAAATAATCGAAAACCAACTATGAATCCGATAAGATTACTTCAACTGGAGTGGTTAAAGTTTCGTAAACTGATCACGTTTCAAATCATGGTGATCGCTTACGCAGTAGCGCTCCCCTCTTTGATGCTCATTGGTAAGCGGTTCCCCGATCTGCCGCCCCCATTGCTTAAGAATATTCAATTGTTCCAGTTTCCTAATATCTGGGAATATCTGGGGTACATCGGAAATTGGCTCGCGTTCTTTTTCCTTGGCTTTTTGGGTGTTTATACGATCACTATGGAATTTGGCAATAAAACACTTCGCCAAAACATTATCACCGGCTTGAGTCGGTCCGAGGTATTCGTAGCTAAAGTTCTTTTTGTGCTGGCTGTATCTTTGACAGCTACCCTTTATTATGCACTTTGTGGATTTACCTTTGGTTTTCTGCATACCGATGTCACTTCCATTCGGGTTGTCCTGGACGGTACGGGAATTATCTGGCGATATTTACTGATGTGTATCGGTTATATGGCGTTTGGATTAGTTATCGGCACCCTTATCAGAAGAACAGGGATTGCACTGGTGCTTTACTTCGCCTATATCTCTTTTATTGAGTTGATCATGCGATGGCTCATTCATCTCAATATTTTTAAGAATAAAACCATGCATTTTTATCCGATGAATGCAGTTGAAGATTTGGTCCCTATTCCCTTTAGTGATATTGCGGACGGATTTTCTCAGGAAAATGGCTTTAGTTTCTTTCTCTCGCCGACGGAGGCAGTGATTACTGTGCTCATTTACACCACATTATTCTTATTTGCCACTTACCGACTTTTAAAACTAAGGGATTTGTAAAATGGCTGCTATATATTGTTGACTATTGTTAGATATATTAATAGGGAAATATTTAATTAACATTCAAAATAGTTAACTATGAAAGCTAAACTACTAATTTACACTTTTTTATCTCTCGGAATCTTTAACTCGCTATCCGCGCAGGACTTTGTTCCCTTCCCTACAGATAGCGCACATTGGCAGGTTCTTGGAACCTGCACTGATTATTCAGCTCCTGGTTCTCCCTACATGTATAACACTCAAGAAATCATCAAGGTGGGTTTTGATTCCCTGATTGGAGGTAATCATTTTGCGATACTATATTTCGATTACCAAAACCCCAATTTGGAGGACGAAAAATTAGCCTTTATAAGACAATCCGGAAATAAAATCTTTATCAAACCTGCTATCAATTTCCTTTATGCCCCCACAGAAGACTATATTGACACCTCCGAATATTTATTTTTCGACATGGATCTCCAAGTAGGGGAAAGTTTTTATTCTCATCAACCCTTTTTGCCTAACTTAACCGATTCAGTTGATAATTGGAGAAGTGTTGTAAATATTGACAGCATTGAATTATTAAATGGTGAATACAGAAAACGATGGGAATTGAGTCCAAATATTAATTGGTGTAATTCAAATCTATATTTTATTGAAGGAATCGGATTTGGATACGATGAACCCTTTTTCGTAGATTACATCTGTCTATTTCCAGAATACGAATTAGGTTGTGGAAACCATTCATTTCGATTTTATCAAAATGAAGAACATCTCCTAACTACTGTAATTGTCAATACCGAAGAAATTGAAAAAAGTCCCATTATTCAGCTCTCCCCCAACCCCGCCGTGAACAGCGTTTTCCTAACCTTTGAAGACGGCACATTTCTTTCTGATTGGACCTATGGAATTTATGACCTTTCCGGAAATCAATTAGAGCAAGGTTATTTAAAAAGCAATACCATTGAAATTTCCCAATTGCCGGAAGGTATCTATATACTTTTATTAAAAAATGATAACTATCAGCTACAAAAGAAGATTGTGAAAATGAAAGACTAGATGGTGTCAGTCGCTACGCGCCTGTTTCTTGACCGTGGTTTATTGGCTTCCGAGAAGGGAATCGCTATGCGCTTCCTTAGAAGTTTTTATATTTCTTTCGTCACAGGCGCGTAGCGACTGACACCTCCATACCTATTTGCATAACATACGGCACAGGCGCGATCTCCGTAGACATTTTCATAACACCCGCAACAGGCGCGTAGCGACTGGCATCTC
>CAZHOV010000131.1:0-16298 GCA_964534315.1 uncultured Saprospiraceae bacterium
ATAAGTCCAAAAGTCGCTCAATTTAATATGTGATTTAATTTGACAAGGCGCTTAAATAAATTAGGGATAATAAGTGCCTTTTTAGCCTTATTATCCCCAAATTTATAAATAGAATTGGAAAAATCTTATGGGTTCAGAGCTTCTTCTATCGGAATTCGCACTCCGTCGCGGTAAGAAACAATCCAAACGTCCTCTACCCCCATGACTTTGAGGTGGTTCTTTAATTCTTCCGCTTTTATATAATCTCTAAACAATCCAAGTACAATTTTTTGAAGATTATTACTCGATTCAAGATCCAGCTCATCGGTAGTATCCAGGTCTGTTGGAACTCTTCTCTTTTCATAAGCCCCTATTTGAACTTTAAAAACAACGCCGTCGATAACGGTTTCCGGAGTCTGATTTTCCATTTCCTTTAATAGGTTGCTGTATGCCTGTCTTTCATCATCAAGTGATTGTCTTAAGTTACGAATTTGGTTTTCGAGTTCAGAAATCTTTGCCTTATCAGCAGTAGAAGCTCTTTTAAGATCATTAACTTCCTGGCTTAGATCCTTATTCTCAGAACCAAGTTCTTCATTTCTTTCAACGAGTGATTTCAGGGCCAAGGGGTTCTTTTTGTACTTCTTGGCCTGCTTTTTCCATCGCTTTTTTTCCTGTTTGGCAAGTTTTTTTGCACTCTGGGCAGTCACCTCTGAAACGGGCAGTAACAAACCCAAACACAAAATTAAATAAAAGATTGTCTTTAAACTTTTTTGAACGTAATCCATACTTTAAATTTTGGGATCAAACTTACTGTTATATGTGTTTTAATAATATACAGAGGGGTAAGTAACAAAAAACATTCCAAAAAAACAAAATATTTATTTGAATTAAGAGAACTTGTACATTAAAATTAAAGACAAATTCAAATTCTAAATGGTATTTGATATATTTGAACAAAATTGAAGCTCAGATATGAATTATTTTAAACACATTGAAACTGAAAAAAACAAAACTTCAATCCTCGTACCTAATGACTTAAATGTTTTAATAATAACTAAAAATCTTATGTTATGAAAATCCAACTCAGTGTAGTTTTTTTATTGATAATACTGTTTTTTAGTTCTTGTATCAGCAAGAAAAAGTATTATGAACTCCAGCAAAGCCAAGACGAAATTAAATTAGCTCTTCTTGATAAAGAGGATCAACTCAGAGATTGTGAAAACGAGAAGCGAGACGTAAAATCTGAACTTAGTTTAATGAAAAAGGAAAATGAATCGCTCAATAGCAAGGTTGACGAATTACGAGACAGGCTAGAGGGGGAAAAAGAACTGGCCAAAAGATATATCAAAATGTTAGAAGATGTACAGGCCCTAAGTGCTAAAGACGCCGATATGCTAGAAGAAACTATTGACGCTCTGAACACAAAAGATCGCTATATACAAGAACTTAGCAGAGCTTCTATGCGCAAAGATTCATTGAATTATTTATTAGTACAGAATCTCAAGAGGTCTTTGGATGACGTGAATGACCCCGATGTAAATATAGAGGTGAAAGGTACCGTAGTTTTAATTTCTCTATCCGATAAGATGTTATTCCAATCCGGCTCCTACATACTCACTGATCGTGCCAATGAAGTCTTAGGCAAAGTTGCAAAAGTTATCAATGATCACAAGGAACTGGATGTAGTCGTAGAAGGACATACGGATAGCATTCCGATTAGCAACAATTGCCTAAAAGATAACTGGGACTTGAGTGCCATGCGCTCCACATCTGTTGTCCGTACCTTACAACAAAACTACGGTGTTAAACCTTCCAGGTTAAGTGCAGCAGGACGTTCCGAATTTGTGCCAAAAGTTTCTAATGAAACCCCTGAAGGTAGATCCATCAACCGTCGAACAGAAATCATTATTCTTCCTAAACTCAATCAATTCTTCGAATTATTGAAGCAGCAACCGGGAGAGTAAGTAAATAAATCTTCTCATTTGCTTTTTTGTAAGGTGTCTCAAAAGTTCTTGAGTCATCTTTAGCAAAATTTCTCATTTAGACAAAGTTATTTTTAGAAAAATGGCTTTGAAAAAAACGGAAGTGTTCCAAAACACATTTTGTGAATTGGAACACTTTCCGTTTTTTTTGATCTTTTTTTATGGAATCTTCATGAAAATTTCCTCTAATGGGTAGAAGAGAAATTTTTATGAAGTATGAAAACTAAAATGCCGATTATCTCCCTGCTTGTTCTATTGTTATGTTCATCTTGTCATATACCAGATGAGCCGATTCGAGCAATTCGATGGGGAGATAATCTTTTTATTAAAACTACCTACCCGGCTACAGGCGGGCAGCGGGGATGCTATTGGGAAACTGCACAAATTGCACCCCCGTATTTTTATTTAGTTTACACCTTAGATCCGTCATCCAATGATACCAAATTAGTTACTGACACCTTCTCCAACTCCAATACCATAAATCTCCAATCTATTCCAGACCGTCCTTTGATTGTCAAAGCCCTGATCGGTCAGCCAGATGGTTGCCCTATCCTTACGGTTTCCGGCGATACGGTTGGCCATTCCATCACCTACCGTGAATTCAACATAGAGATTAACCCAAAAACCTTCTCTCTTCAATACGTTTATTTTTATCTAAATTATTTACTTTAGTATTTTGTAAAATGAGATGGAAGGGTATTTTGGTTTGCCGCTTATTCCTGTAACTTTATGCATCCTTATTGAAGCGCTCCGGCAAAGAGAGCAGGAGCGACCATAAACCATACGAATCTAATGACAATGAATTTTAAAACGCTCCTTGTGTTGCTGTTTAGTTTTCTTGCAGGTTTGCTGTATGCTCAAAACCTGGATTCCGAACTAACAGCTTTGGAAGAAAAACTGGAAGCCAACGAACAACGCAAGCTTTCTATCCTTAAAGCCATTGAAGACTTAAAATTAAAGAGAATACAGAAAAATCTTTCTGAAACAGGATTGCCTGCGTTGGAAAATGGAGAGGAGTTGATCACCCATTCTGCCTTAGCGCTTGTTTATTCAGAAGCCCACGAGCAGGCAAAATGGGTGGCACACATCATCACCCCCGATATCATCAAAGGGTCGGTATTCAGAACCAATGATTTCCGGGTCGATCCTAAAGTAGCCAGCGGTACAGCAGTCGAGGAAGATTATTTTCTCAAATATTTACAACCAGACAGTTCCTATGAATATGACGGATTTGGGTATGACCGGGGCCACCTGGCCCCCTCGGCAGACTTTCGCTGGTCGCAAAAAGCCCTTTCCGAATCCTATTTCTACTCCAATATGTCTCCACAACTTCCCGAATTTAACCGTGAAATATGGGCAGAACTAGAAAATAATCTGCGAGGATATATCTACCGCCATCCTGAAACCCAACTTTTTGTCGTCACCGGTCCAGTTTTAACAGATGAACTACCAGCGGTTAAAAGAAGTGTAAACAAAGTAAGTATTCCTGAAAAGTTCTGGAAAGTAGCCGTTGACCTGACCAATAAAAAGGCAATCGGATTTCTTATTCCACATGTAAAAGCTTCCTACCCATTGGAATCTTTCGCCGTTTCTATTGACGAAATAGAAGCACTAACAGGCATCGATTTCTTTTATCAATTAGATGACGCACTCGAAACATCACTTGAACAGCAAGTCGAAAAAGCCGTCTGGATACCTGAATTACAACAGGGCAACGTAGAACCTATATATCCTCCTGATCTACCCCCCGACCATTTTAATACGGTACAGGCAAAAAACTGGATGGATTCCAATAAAGAGGTGAATATTTGCGGGACAGCAGTAAGCACCAGAAGAAGCAGAAAAGGAAATATTCTGATCAATCTCGACAAACAGTTTCCCAATCAGATTTTTACCGCTTTTATCCGAAAGGAGCATATTATTAACTTCCCTTATGACCCAGAACAATACTTAAAAGATAAAATGATCTGCGTTAAAGGACGAGTGATTAACCTCGGAGGTACTCCCGCCATCTTTTTCGAGGACGCCTCCCATTTGACCATAATGGAATGATGGTATTTTATCAGTCCCCTTCCAGCCGGAGAATCTTTATTTCTACACGTTGATTCCTTTTTCTGGCTTCCATGTTATATTTGTCGTTACGTACCAGGGGCTTCCTTTTACCGTAGCCCTTGTAGGTTAGTCTGTCTGGAGAGATTCCCGCTTCTACCAGATATTCTACAACCGCTTTAGCTCTTTCGGTAGAAAGCCAGTCACAAAACTCAGGCTCAGGCACCGTGTTGGTATGTCCACCTATCTCTACAACAATTCCCGGGTTTTCTGTTAAGAAAAAATAAACTTCGTCAAGCACTGGAAAAGAGCGTTCGTCCAGATCGGTACTATCTGCCTGGAAGGTCAGGGTTTTCATCCGGATAGTAGTACCTTCGTTCAATAAATCTACATTTAATTCAGGGATAATGCGCTCCCTGATCTCAAAAGCTATTACAGTCTGACAGTTATTAGCATCTGTTACGGTCACTTGGTGTTTTCCTGAACTAAGGTCAATGGCCTTTTCTCCTGTTTCTTCACTATCCCATAAAATGTCATAAGGGGGTGTACCACCTCTTGCCCGCAGGGTTGCTTTACCGTCTGTAGTCCGATCATTCATCGCGGCCCTTTTGTCAACGATTTGAACAACTAATTCGTCTGGCTCTGAAAGGATGACAGAACTTTCAGCAGACTGCCCCGAAACATCTGACACGGTAATAGAATAGGTGCCGGCTGGTAAATTAGTGAGTTCTTCGCCTTCATACCTACTATCGTTCCATGTCAATTGATAAGGTTGTTTTCCTCCTGAAATGGTTGCTTTTATAGAACCATTGGGAGAACCGTAACAGGGAATATCTGCCGTTACCCCAATGTTAACAGTAAGTGGGAGGATATTTTCATTGATCTCTACATCACCAGAAACCGTGCAGCCGTTTTTGTCTGTGACGGTAACTGAATGGATTCCTGGAGTTAGCTTTTCGGCTCTGGCTGTCGTTTCTCCATTATCCCAGCTAATGGAATATTCTCCGGCTCCTCCTGCAATAATAGCGGTCGCCTGACCGTCACTTCCACCAGTGCTAGCCGATCGATCCGCCTCAACTTTCAATTCAAGAGGCGATGGCTCCGATATGGTGATATCTTTTGAAATGTTGGTCCCCGTAACATCAGTAAGGGTAACCGAATAGGTACCAGCCTTGAGATTGGAAAGCGACGTACCTGACAAAGCGCTGTTATTCCAGGTGAATTTAAAAGGCTTCTTTCCTCCTGAAGCCGAAACTTCCAGACTTGCCGTTGAGGTTCCGTGGCATTCTATTTCTCCAGTTTGATTGATCGATAATTTCAGCGGTAAAATATCTTCAGTAATCTCCACTTCGCCCGTGGCGGTACAGCCGTTTTCATCAGTCACGGTGACCGTATGAACGCCCGGACTTAACTTTTTGGCTTGAGTGCCATTTTCTCCATTATCCCAGGCAATTTCATATTTGCCCGTACCACCAGAAGCCAGCACGCTCGCCTGGCCATCTGCTTCTCCCGTGTTGGCCGGTTGATCCGCTTCTACCTTAACTGCTATAGCCGAAGGTTCTTGGACAGAGAACGTCTCCGCAATAGTAGTGCCCAGCGCATCGGTTACGGTAACCTCATAAGCACCGGCAGCAAGACCAGATAGTTGTTTATCGGTACCGCCCCCTTCGCTCCATAGCCATTGGTGCGGTTTCTTTCCGCCCGTTACCTCTGCTTCCAGCGAGGCTGTCTTTCCGCCATTACAGTTAATTTCACTAGTCTGATTGATCGTCAAGCGTAGCGGTAAAATATCTTCAGTAATCTCCACTTCGCCCGTGGCGGTACAGCCGTTTTCATCAGTCACGGTGACCGTATGAACGCCGGCGGCGAGGTTTTTGGCTGTTCCATCGCTTTCGCCATTATCCCATAGGTAGGAATATTTACCTGTCCCGCCATTAGCGATTGCTTTGGCGCTTCCGTCTTCTTCCCCTGTATTAGCTGAAGAGATAACCTTGGTTTCTAATTTGAGGGGATTGGGATCTGTAACCGTAAGTGAAGCCTTTTCAGCAGTTCCCAATACATCGTAAACGGTCACCACATATCTACCTGCTTTAAGACCGGTAAGCTTATCTTCTGACAAATTGGGGTTATTCCAAACATATCGATATGGCGTTTTTCCACCTTTAACTTCCAGGTTAAGCGCTACATCTGTCTGGCCAAAACACTTATTGGATTGCTGAATTTCAAAACTTACAGAAAGAGGAAGGATATCTTCTGAAACATTAAATTCATCGGTTGCCGTACACCCGATTTTATCAGTGACGGTAACGCTGTAGCTTCCCGCCCCTAAATTATCAACACGCTCCCCTTCCGATCCGTTACTCCAGGCAATTTGATATTTCTCAACGCCTCCTGAAACAACTACACTTGCTTCCCCGTCTTCTTGATTGGCTGTTGCACTAGCCTCAACAGTCACTTTAGCGACAAGTGGCTCGGGTTGGTCTAGTTGAATACTGGCTTGCGCCTCATTTCCTGCTGCATCTGTAACGATCAACTTGTAATTTCCGCCAAATAATCCGGTAGGGTTGGTGCCTTTTAACAGGGGATTATTCCACTCGTAGGTGTAAGGAGGTTTTCCTCCGGTTACAGAGGCTTCAATGGCGCCATTTTTATCAGAGGCACATTTATTTTTGACTGTTTGGGTAAGAACGACCTGTAAATCTTCCAGTTTTTGGGTAACATTGATCTCGGCCGTTGTTGTACAGTTATTCTGGTCTGTAATCGTAACCGTATGTTTTCCGCCAGCCAGATTTTCAGCTCGCATTCCGGTCGCTCCGTTATCCCATTGAACATCGTAACCAGGAACTCCTCCTTCTATTACCAGTGACACAATTCCATCTTCTTTTCCGATCTTACTTTCCATTTGTTCGACTGTTGCCGTTACTTCCATTTTGGGCTTGGGAATAACTACCATGGCAATTTTTTTCTTCCCTCTATTATCGGTTACCGTAACTTTATAGGTGCCCGGCCCCAAATTTTTGGGATTGTATCCTTGAAGCCCCTTTTCCCATTCAATTTTATATGGAGGTTCCCCACTAGCCACTTTTAGCACAATAGAAGCATCTTGTTTCGTTCCGTCACAGCTAAGGAAATTCTCAGCATAAGCCACCACGGCCATCCCCGGTTCATTTTCAATCATATATAACCCCTTATCATCTGTTCCAACCCATACATTACCTTCAAAATCCACTGTAATGCAATTAGTGAACTGACTTGTAAAATATTGAGCCGGACCAAACCGAACGAAAGAATCTGCCACAACATCATACCCCGTTACTACTTCTGAGGCAATCCATAACCACCCCTTTCCGTCGATATCTATATCCAGCGCATTTCCCTCTACCCACTCTTCTTCAACATAGAACTCTTCCCATTTGCCCCTCATATCGACTTTCCAAATGAAATTCTCTTCTGCCAATAGCCAGAGCTCAGGACCTTCTTCCGCTATATTTTCAAAGCTCAAAAATTTCTCTTCGAGTTTCCACTTACCATCTTCTCCCATTAAGATGCCCGATCTGGTTCCGATCCAAATCCGGTCAAAATTATCAACATGAACAACATTAATTTCGTTGGATTCCAATTTAGAAGTCTTATTGGTAAAATGCTCCAATAACTGAAGGGAGGGTTCCAGTTTGAATTTAAAGGCTCCGTTTTCTTTCGTTCCAACCCAAAGTTCCTGATTTTTTTTATCGTAGGAAGCTGTTGTTATATCTCGGATTCCCGAATTTTGAGCCTCCAAAATGGATTGCATTTCTGCTTTTGACCAGCTTAGATCTGCATTTCCACCTTTGAAAGAAAGCAAATATTGCCTTCCGGGCTCTGTGGTTATCGCATTTGCCAGATCTTTTCCATAAACCGTGTAGATACCTTCATTGGTACCTACCTGCTTATTGTTATTTTGATCGATAAAAATATTGTAGACACTAGTATTATAATTGAGTTGCTCGATCCTAAAAACCTCCGAATCTGTTTGTGCCGTTATTTGAAAACCAATCATTAATAGAATAAGCGTAGAAATATTTTTCACCATTTCTTAAATTCCTTTACTTTTTTCTCCTTTCCAAAATGTAAAATCATACATGTTTTAACGCAAATATCAGGCCCATGGTATTGCAAGATGCCCAACCTGGCATAATAAAAAATGCTGGCTTGTTCAATTTATGCTTTTAATAAGCGGCAAATTTATAAAAACTGATTACCGGATTAAAGTAATATCGCCACTATATTGTTCTACATGGCCATCAAAAAAAACCACTTCTATATAATAAACAAAAACAGCAGGATCCAGCGGTTGACCATTTACTGTTCCATTCCAACCCAGCCGGGCCATGCCGGGCGGAATATTCGCCCCCTCAAAAACCAAGTCTCCCCAACGATCATAAATCAAGAAGGTTCGGATAGAAATAGCATCCTCTCCCCCATAAGCGGTAAAAGCGTCGTTATCTCCATCTCCATTCGGAGAAAAAGCATTCGGAATATAAATATTTCTTCTTCGGTCAACATAAACCCTGGTTTGGTCAGAAGCTTCACACCCATTTTTTGCCAATACTTCAATAAAATAGTCCGTAGTAAAATCTGGAGTTACTTCTACTACCGGACAGCCCGGGCAAGACAAACTATCCATACCTTCCCAAATTACAGTATCTAATGCTCCTAAGGGAAGGTTGATATCGGCTGTCAGATCAATAGTTTCTCCCAATTTAATATACAAGTATTCTCCCAACTCTACCGTAACCGGCTGAGGTTCAGAAAGGGTTGCCTCAATAAATCCAGAACAATTGTTAGCGTCGATCACCTCAATCGAATAGTCACCAGAACTTAGACCATTAAATATATCATTATTGCTTCCTTCATTTTCATTCAAGCGATATTCAAATGGGGCTACTCCCCCGCTGGCAAAAATACTAATCTGACCATTGTCCGTTCCGGAGCAATCCAGGTCAGTTGTTTCCAGCATAATTTCAATCGGCGGCGGCCCTTCGAGGATGGTGCTTGCAATAGATTCGCAAGCCTTACTATCTGTAACCGTAACTTCATATTGCCCCGCTGAAAGTCCGGTAAGCTGCGGGGTTGACTGACCGGTAGACCAGCCGTAACTGAAAGGGGGACTCCCTCCACTTAGAATTTCAGCACTTATCTGTCCCTCAGCAATCCCATCGCAGCGAAGGTCAAATCCATTATAAGAGGTATCTATGCTAATGGCAATAGAAGCTGGACTATTGGAGAAAACTTCTACTTGCAAGGTGATTATCAAACCGTCAAATGAAAGGATCTGAAAAGTATATATACCTGGCGTAAAGCCATCTATTTCAACAGGTATACCCATATTGGCTAGCTGTCCGGTGCCGGTTGCCGGCATTCCTGTACCGGTCCAGGAATAATCGTACGGAGGTTGACCGTCATTTATCGTAATCGTAATGGTGCCGGTATCTTCATTACAAGGCACATCACTACCCTGTATTTCGGCACTCAATTGGCAATTGGAAGGAGGAGCAAGTTGGGTTTGGGTAATTAGTAAACTGTCACATCCGAACTGATTAACCAGCAACTGCTCGATGATGCCCGTATCCTGCGGATTGCAACTTTCAAATTGAAGGATGGTCGTATCGGTTGGCAATAGATCTATCGTTTCAATGACTAGTGAATCACACCCAAACTGATTGGTCAGCAAAGTGGAAAAAACACCCGCTTGTGAAGGATCACAGGTATTTCCTGACAGGTTTGTCGTATCGCTTGGTAATAAGTCTATGGTCTCCACTACTAATGAATCACACCCAAACTGATTGGTTAGTAGCGTGAGAAAGACGCCTGCCTGACCCGGGTTGCACGTTGATCCGGAAACCTGGGTCGTATCAGAAGGTAATAAATCAACAGTTTCAATCACTAAGCTGTCACATCCTTGTTGATTGGTTAATAGGTTGGTAAAAACTCCAGCCAGATTCGGGTCGCAAGTGGTCTCAAATAATTGAGTGGTATCAGCAGGCACTAAATTGGTAGTAGTAATGACAAGGCTATCGCAGCCATCCTGATTGATTAGCAGCGTTGAATCGATGCCCGCTTCATCAGGTTCGCAAGTAGTTTCTGAAACAAGGGTTGTATCGCTTTCCAATAATTGGATCGTTAGCAGAACGGTACTGTCACAACCAAATTGATTGGTCAACACGATAGGAATAACTCCGGCCTGGTTGGGGTTGCAAGTAGAGCTAAAAGTAAATGTGGTATCAGAGGGTAATAATTCAAATGTTTCAATAACCAGGCTATCACAGCCAAATTGGTTGGTAAGGAGTGTCAGTACCGTATCGGGCTGATTGGGGTCACAGGTCGTATTTTCAACAGTAAGCGTATCAGAAGGTAACAAAGAAATGGTCTCGATCAACACGCTATCACACCCAAACTGATTGGTCAAAACGCTTGTAAAAACACCAGTTTCTGAGGGCAAACAAGTTGTTCCAGATAGTAAGGTTGTATCCGGAGGGGTGTATTCAACTGTTTCGATAATTAAACTGTCACAGCCTTGTTGATTGGTCAATAAGGTAGTAAAAATACCTGCCTGCCCTGGATCACAGTTGGTACTATTCAGATTGGTGGTATCTGATAAGATCAGCATCACTTCGGTTATGACAATGCTGTCGCAGCCGTTGGTCCCGATGAACGTCTGACTAAAAGTGCCAATATTTGCCGGATCGCAATCTCCCGCAGTTTGAAAGGTAGTATCTGGTAAAATCAGGGAAACGGTCTCAATGATAAGGCTATCACATCCTTGCTGATTAGTTAATAAAGTTGTAAAAACGCCTGCGCTTCCCGCATCACAGGTAGAATCGGCCAAAAGTGTAGTATCAGCATTGACCAGATCAATAGTGGTAATGATAACACTATCGCACCCGAATTGATTAGTTTGAACATTAGTGAATACTCCTGTTTGAGCGGGATCGCAATTGGTTTCAAAAAATAAGGTCGTATCAACCGGATTAACGATCAGATTGGTGAAAACAATACTATCACATCCTTCAACACCTGTTAGGGTATCAACATAAGTACCCGGCAGGTTTTGAAAATCGCCTTGGAGAAATAGACTATCCCCTTGACAAATAGAAGCGCTTTGAGTAGTTTCTGTGGGTTGTATAATCTCAATAGGTATGTTTTGGACTCCTATATTATTGACTAGACACGTTGGGTTCGAATTATCACTAAGGGATACAATATTGTATAGAGTGGTTGAATCAGGAGCTAGTATTTCCGTGTGACCATTCTGAATATCTTCCAGATCAAAAAAAGAAGTACCATCAGTATAAGTCAAATCAAACGGACCATTACCTGAAATCAAGAAGGTAATGAAACCCGAATCCCCTCTACAGACTGGAAAGCTAAAATTCACCCCCAGTAATACGGGCGGTTGAAAGATGACGGGTGTACCTGTAGCTACAGACAGGCAGGGGTCATTAAGATCGACCAAGCCGGGTATTCCCTCATTCCCCATTACAGCTGAGATGTAGTAGGTAACCCCATAATCCATTGTGGTGTCATCAAATCCGAATTGCGGATCAGTACTAGTCGCTATCACATTTCCCAAGAAAGGACCACTACTTGTATGTAAGACAAAGCTAACCAGGTCATTACCATCGTTCACCTCCATCGAAGGATTATATATAACAGAGGCAGAGTCCGGATCACACACGGAAACAAGAGTCGTATCCATTGTTCCTACCTGTGTGATACAGTCACAAGAGAAAGATCCAGACAGATTCACCGTATCACAGCCAAAGGCATCCCAAACTTGAAAAGTATAACCTTGCCCGTTAGGTATGGGATCACTGGTAAAAATAAAAGGAGAACCGGAAGATAAACCACCATTGGTTCCCGTCACCTGATAGGTGGAGCTGTCGCCATTGATCAACTCAAAAGAAACTGTAAAAGTGGTGTTGCCGGGGTTACAATTTATTTCCAAATCGACAATCTCCGGAGCGTCAGCGACAACGATTGCTGCTATTCCGCTACCTGTATTGGTACAATTATTTGCATCTACAATTGAGGAAATCGTATATATTCCTTCATCGGAAGTATCCAGAAAATAAACACTCCCGGAAGAAGTAACTGAAGGCTGCTGGATATTGTCAATTTCATAGGTAAGCTCTATTGGAAATGCTCCCGACAAGGAGATTTCCAGAGAAGCGCTATTCCCGGAACCTTCGCAAAGGGTATCCGTACCTGTAATCACAGCTTCCGGCTGCTCAAACACTTCGATTAGCAAGGTATCTGAATTGGCACAACTATCGGCTGAGGAGAAAAGATAAATAACTTGGTGTATGCCCGGGCCAAGAGTGGCTGGGTCTATAATTCCGTTCATATCAGCTGCGCCCTGCCATTGGCCTCCGGCAGGAGTAGCACCCAAGGCTTGAGCGGATTCGTTTTCACAAAAAGGTCCCGCCGGATCAATCGTTACCTCGGGGACCTCATTTACTTCAATAATAATTTCGGTGGAATCTGTACAACCGTTTCCATCTGTAAACTGATAAGTAACCGTATGGTTACCCACTCCGACAGTGCCGGGATCAAATTGACCAGAAGCATCAGCAGCACCTTCCCAGATACCGCCGGGGGGAGAGCCGGATAGTGTTACTGCAGCTTCATCTTCACAAAAAGGACCTGCAGCAGTAATCGACACATCAGGCAGGGCTACCACCTCAAAACTCAAAAAAGCGGTATCTGTACATCCAGCGCTATCGATAATGCTATAAGAAGCGGTAAAGGTACCTGTTCCGAGCATAGACGGATCTACCTCTCCATTAGCATTGGCCACTCCTCCCCACGTGCCGCCTGCTGGATTGGCAGTTAAGGTAAAAGCAGGTTCATTCTCGCAAAAAGGCCCGACTGGGTCAATCATGGCCTCCGGCACCGCACTAATAGAAAACGTGAGGGTGCTGGTATCTGCGCAGTTATTGGCATTAGCGAAGATATAGGAAGCCGAAAACATACCAGGGCCTAGTGTGGCCGGATCGACCACTCCGGAAGGACTGACATCTCCCAACCAGTTTCCTCCTGCAGGATTACCCGTTAGAGGAAACGGAGGCGCAGTTTCACAAATAATTCCTACCGAATCAATACTTGTTGTGGGTACGGGTTCGATCGTAAAGTTGACACTTGTCGAGTCAACACATCCTCCGGGACTTACATAAATATAGGTTCCCGCGAAAGATCCGGCTCCCAATATTCCCGGATCAATCGTTCCGGAAGGATCGACTGCTCCCGTCCAGATTCCTCCAGGTGGAACTGCAACAACCGATTGAGGGGAATCACCTTCACAGATGGGATCTACAGGAGCAATGGTTACCGTAGGAGCTGGCAACACTTCGATGGTAATTTGATTTCCACCGACACATCCCAGCGGGTCGGTGTAAAAGTAAACAACGGTATGAAATCCGGGGCCCAGCGCTGCGGGATCAATAATACCGCTAGGGCCAGCCACTCCACCAAAGGTGCCTCCGGGCGGGTTGGCCGTTATTAGTTGAGGAGGATCGGTTTCGCAAAAAGGACCTGCAGGATTTATGGTGACATTTGGTGGTGGTAAAATGACCACTAAAATATCATCGTCATTGGTACATCCATTCACATCGGTATAAGTATAGGTGACCGGATAAGCTCCGGGGCCAAGCAGATTAGGATCGATAAAGCCATTTGCATCGGCGAATCCGCCCCAAATCCCCCCGGGAGGCTGAGCATTCAGGAGGGTTGGACCACCACTAGAGCAGAGTGGCCCCGGCTCAAAAATAGCCACTAAGGGAGGCGGATTTATTTCTACAAAAGTGGAAGCGGTAGCGGTACATCCGTTGGCATCTGTGACAGTCACCATGTATACTCCTTCATTCGCAAGCGTTACATTAGTGAGTACCGGGTTTTGTTGGGCCGAGCTAAAGTTGGGGCCCGACCAGGAATAACTAGTTCCTCCGGTAGCAAAAAGGGTTACCTGATCTCCTACACAAGCGGGGCCATCATTAGAAGCTGTGGCGACAGGAGCCGGATCAACAAAGACAGTAACATCATCCGTAGCCGTTGAACCACAGGTAAAGGAAATGGTCACATTATATTGAGTCGTTACGGTTGGCGTGGCTACAGGGTTGGAAATAGTTGTCGCACTCAAAGTAGGATCAGGTGCCCAAGAATAAGCGTCCCCTGAAGGATCCGCCTGAAGTTGAGCAGATGCCCCTTCGCAGATGGTGATGTCTTGCATAGGGGTAATTTGAGGGATATCAATACAAACCGTATGCGTATTAGTTGCAGCTCCGGTAGATGCTGTAAACCCCCAAAACACGTTTGGATTACCACCAAAAATGGTATTTACTATGTTTCCGGTATAAGAAATCAATAGAGAACCGTCATAGATAACTTCAAATACCTGAGTATTAGGATCCCAGTCGAATTCTACGCAATGCTCTACACAATCTTCAATATTCCCCATATTTATAGGACCTGCCAAATTGGTGGAAGCAGCATGGTCATTACTACCATTAGAAATTATAGCAACATGATCCTGAACCGGGTCAGCCCTATTGCCATTTTGCCAGGTATCGAATTCTACTGCAAAAGAAGGTGTGATACCCTCGTAGCCAATCCCACCACCGGTAAGCCCCAGGGCAGTATTACTCGTTGAGAATAAAAAGACAATACCATCTGCTCCTCCATCGTTGCAACCAAAATTTAGTCGTACCACCGCATTAAACGGTTGGTTAAGGTTGATCGGTCCGGAAAACATGGAACCTCCTTGCCCGGGAGTATTTGCAGTCAACTGATAACAATCGTTTCCGATGTTTGTAGTAGTGCCGTTTAGGTTGAAAACTGGTTGAGCAGCAATATTTTGACACCATAACATTATAAAAACCGAAAAACACAGTAACGTCTCCTTGATCGTAAAGATTCTTCCCATAGTATTTTCTTGTCTGAGCGAATGAATATTTGGCATGTTTAGATAAAGGTGAAACTTTTTTTTGATAAACTGAAATATAAAGATTGGGTTTTCCGGTTAGGTTTCTTTAGGTAAAAATAATATCTTCGTTTTACTAATCGGTCATTCGTTAAAACATCCGGTTATTTTTTGACGTTTACTAACCACTATTTTAAAGACCTATTTTAAAATTACAAATAGTTCATTTTCAATTTTTAAAGATATTCAAGATGAAAAAAATTATGTTATCCCTATTAGTGATCATCAGTTTTTCACTAACGGGTTGTTTAAATCTCATTGAAAAGATCAGCTTCAACAAGGATGGATCAGGAGAATACCAATTAACTTTTGATCTAAGCGCCTTATATGCCGACCCAATGCTCAAGAGCATGGTTCTGGAAGGCATGAAAAGCGAAATGCCGGAAGATGTCGATATGGATGAGTTTATGGAGTTTGACACGACCATTGCATTCACCCAACAAATGGCTCAGGGGTTCGAATTGGAGCGTCCTGAGTTTTGGGAAAAGGTAAGCATGGATATCACCTCCAGCGAATCCAAGCAACAGTTGATCGCTTCTATGATAGTTCCATTCAAAGAAGTAGCAGATATTGATTTTTTCATGAAATCGCTTAACGAGATGGCTAAGAAGCAAATGGGACCGGCCGCCGGAGGTAATGACATTCTTCCGGCTAACGGATTACTCGCCTTTTCAAAAAAGAAACTTTCTCGTTCTCCTATGCCTAAACCCGCTCAGAGTATGGATATGGAAAGCCAAGAGATGCAAATGGTTAAAATGATGTTGGCAACCGCTACCTACCAGACCGTGTATAACCTTCCCGGTAAAGTAAAGAAAACCACTATGGAAGATGCAGAGATCAAGGAAAACCAGGTAAGTATTACTTATCCATTGCTTGACCTTGTTGAAGGAAAGGCTAAGGTAGAAGGAGATATTAAGTTTAAAAATTAACAATAACCATATTCCGCAAAACCTGGCTTTAGTAATCCCTTTTCCAGGTTTTGCCTTCCCCAATTAAATAAGGGCCCCGTAGTTCAAGGGATAGAATAGGAGTTTCCTAAACTCTAGATCCAGGTTCGAGTCCTGGCGGGGGGACTAAATTTTCCGGGAATAATCCCGTTTTCTTCATCTCATTCCAACCCCTCCCGGCTATACACCCCGCCAGGACGAGAAGTTTATCCCGCTCTCTAGAAGTTCTTTTGAGCAACGCGAATTAGAACTTCTTGAGCGGGAAGTCCTGGCGGGGGTACTAAGAGGCTGTTTCACTTAAGTCTTCAGTTTTCTTATGCCTCTTTT
>CAZHOV010000132.1:0-4036 GCA_964534315.1 uncultured Saprospiraceae bacterium
ATAGAATAATTACTTCTCTATATCAAAAATTAATCGAAGTTAATGTATTTAAACATGAGATTTGTCAATTACTTCTTTTTACATCCGTCTTTCTCCCCTGTTCAATCGTCTTTTTAGTACAGAAGTTGTTTAATCCATTCCACTTTAATAAAGTTATTTAGATATGAAACGTATATATCCCTTTTGTTTCGCCCTATTTTTAATTTTTCCTTTGACAAGTTGGGGGAGATTTTTTGATACACTCCACAACCATGCTTCTCTTTTTAATCAATGGAGTCAGATGGATCTGCTGGAAGCCACCTTGACAACAGATTTTGTTCAATTGAACGAAAATAGAAGAACTGAAGATTATGTATCGGGCAGTTTTGACTATTTATCACCGTCCGGCGAACGCATTTCAAGAGATGTAAAAGTACGTCTTCGGGGTAAATATCGAAGGCTACACTGCGCCTCTCCTCCCTTGAAATTGAAATTTTCCAAATCAGATCTCCAACAAGAAGGATTGCTACCTTTTAATAAATTCAAATTAGTGACCCCTTGTATAGAAGATCCCGAAAAAGGGGAAGAACTTGTTTTAAGAGAAATGCTAGCTTATAAAATATACAATCAATTAACGGAAAAAAGTTTTAAAACGCAATTGGTTCGGCTTACCTATATTGATCAAAACGGAGCAGTAGAACCTCAAATCCTTTATGGTTTCATTATAGAACCCACTGATGAGATTATGTACCGCTTGCAGGTCCAAGAATGTGAGTGTTACAATATAGACAGTACGTTGATGAATGAGGATCAATATCAACTTCAAAGTTTATTTCAACAAATGATCGGGAACCAAGATTGGGACTGGGATGCGTTGAGAAATATTAAGTTGGTACAGCCCTCCGAAGGGGATGGCATGTATCTAATACCTTATGATTTTGACTTTTCGGAGTTGGTCAATGCGGATTATGCTGTTGCCAAAGAAATCCCTTTAGATAGAGATCAGCTCTCTAAGGCAACGTTGTCCGGCAAGCTCAGTAAAATTGTCTTAGATCGAATTATCCATAAAAAAGAGGCTATTTTTAAAGTTATTGAGGATTTCCCGCTGTTAGAACGAACGTTCAAAAGGGAAATCGAAGGTAGAATAAAATCTTTTTTCAAGATTCTGGAAGCGGAAAATAAGGATGGCTTGAAAAATCTTTAATTTTTCAAGCCATCAAACTTTATTCAAATAAATTATCGTAAGAATTATCGCTTTTCTGCTCACGCGCTTGCTTTTCCGGGCGTTCTTCGTTTAGGTCCAGCGTACTGGAGGAGTTGGTGGTATTATCGCCAAGCAGCATTAGGGTGCTTTTTTGCTCCCATTGTTCTAGCATTTGCAGTCCTTGCTCTTCGAAAGAAGCATTTTGAAGATCTACAGAATCCATAAAGTTGGCAGACATTTCCATGAAGCGCTCCATTTCGCCTACTTTTTGAGACACATCATCCGTAAGTTTATCCATGGCTGCATCAAACATAGCTCGCTTATCCGGATCGCCGCTTATCACGCTCATGGCCGACTTCATAGCACCGTGGGAAGCCTTAATGGCTTTATATTCCTGCTCCTTAACAGCTACTTGGTCTTTGGTATCTTCCAGTAAGATTTCCGAATTCTGATACATTTTAGTCAGTATCTTATACATGATACTCATGCGGTTGTGGAGCTTTGAATATTTCTCGTTAGACTCTTTAAGGCGAGCCGCTTTTCTGGAAGCGAGTACCATTTGCTTGTCTTTACCCTGCTTTTTAGCCTGGCTGGCGATTCCCATATTTTTATGGATCTCCTTTTCATTATCCTCCATGATCATTTTCAGCTTGCGCATTTGCCCTCTGATCTGACCAATTTGCTTGCTCAGTTTTTGAAGATTATCTTTCAGGTCATCTATATAGTTTTTGAGGATTCCGATAGGATCAATGGTGACAAAAACGCTGGTAATGCCACGCATAATGCTTTTATACATATATCCTACCAGGTTACGCATCTTAGGATCGAGGACCATATAAATAATTGCTGCCAAAACAAGGAGCATCCCTGCAAGAGCTAGTAGGTTGGTTGTCAAAGAGATCAGGTAAGGGAGAAACATATATAGAAGGTAACCGCCTCCTGCAACAAGGGCTATCATAAAGATCATTCCTGTAACGACTTCAGGACGTTTCCAAACAGATTTAGGTTTTAGGTTTTCGTTCGTTGGTCCAAAATCTGACATAAGCTTGTATAGTTAGTAGTTAATAGTTAATAGTTAGTAGTTTGTAGTTAGTAGTTTGTAGTTAATAGTTAGTGGTTTGTAGTTAGTGGTTAGTAGTTGATGGTAATAGTTGATTGACTTACAGAAATTGGTCGATGTTGTCGACGTCTTTTTTGATTTGGTTCAAGATACTGGTGTAAGTAAATTCAAAATTTTCTTTGGTTTGTTCAATTTTATTCTGGGCTTCCTGGATATTTTCGTCGGCGTGGTCAATGGTATCTTGTTGTTTAGCGATCAGTTCTTTTAGTTTTTCGATTTTTTCTTTGTTTTTTTCTATTTCCACTTTCACTTTTTCCACCTCGTCCCTTTTCGCCTGCACACGTTGTTTGAGTTGCTTTTGGAGGGCTGCATCGAATTGAGCTTTTTCCTTTTGCAGAACCTTTACATAATGAGATGCTGTTTTTATCAGTTTTTCTTTGTTTAACCCCATGGTCGAGGCTGTTGCAAAAGCTGACCTGATGGCGGTTTCTTCATCCATATTTAGTTTAGAAAGTGCGCTAAGAGATTGTTTAAACTCAATATAATCGAAGCCCGGCAAGTTGTTTTTCTCTAAGGCTTTTGTTAGGAAAGCCACACTTTTTTCATCCAGACCATGAGATTCGCCAAATAGCTTTTTTAATTCTTTTGCCATGATTTTTTATTTTGATAAGCAAAGATAAAAAATCTTCCATGCACCTGCTTTAATAATGGCCGAATAGTTGAGAGAATTCTACGAAAGTAGTGATAGAGCATAGGTTAATTAGAATCGATATTCGACGGTACCGCAGGTTTCCTTTTGTTCATCGGGAACAAATTGAATGGATTCGGCATTGGCTTCAGCCTGTTTGATTAATTTGGCATCGATCAGCGTGGATCCTTTTTGGGTATAGCGGGCATTAGTAACTTTTCCTTCGGCATTAACGCATATTTTGATTACCACTTTCCCCTTGCGGGTGGTTTTGGTCGTCAATCTTGGGTTGACCGTTACCTTTCTAAATTTTAGATCGCCTTCTATTGTCTTATCTACTCCTTTGGTCTGTAAAATAGGAGGAGGGGCGGTTGTTTCGGTGGTTTCCTGTTCTGGGGTGGCAGGAGGTGCAGGATGTTGATAGGTGTCTAATTCATAGGACTCAGGGGTTTGAATAGACTCTGTTGTTGGTGGATTAGGAGATTTATATTCCGGTGACTTTTGGGCAATGGGGGCATCCGTCTTAGCGGGGTTATTCAGCAAGCCAAAGGTGAATTCTGTCATCGTACGGTGAAACAATGCTAGTTGTTTTCCTTGAAGCAGGCTGGCTTTATCGGTTTCAAATAACTGCATCACCTCTTGGGTCGTATGAGGATTTGGCACGCAGAGATAAGAGGCTGTCATGTTTTCCTTATTCAAGAACTCAAAGACCATAGCTTTGATCTGCTTTTGGTTATTGTACAGCCCAATAACATTTACTTTATCCTCCTTTGAAAAAAGTTCTTTAATAAAGTACCCGTCTTTTTCAGTATCGAGCCCCATTTCTTTTTGATAACCATATCCTTTACTTCCATAGCGGTACTCTTCGAGCGTGGTGCCTTCCTGGGCAAAAAAAGGGGTGACGAGAAATAAAGGGAAAAACAAAGCAAAAAGGAGTTTCATGATAACGATTTTATTTTTTGACGGTAATTTCTTAAGTGGTCACGGTCCTAGGGGCGTTGCCGCCTAGTCGTCCGGTCTCCTATGATTCTAGGGGCGTTGCCGCCTAGGTGAGGGGATGTCAGTCCTTCAGACTGATCTGGTCGTCTGGCCCTCCGGTCCTAGG
>CAZHOV010000132.1:4136-16041 GCA_964534315.1 uncultured Saprospiraceae bacterium
GGCGTTGCCGCCTAGTTGAGGGAAGGTCAGTCCTTCAGACTGATCTGGTCGTCTGGCCCTCCGGTCCTAGGGGCGTTGCCGCCTAGTTGAGGGAAGGTCAGTCCTTCAGACTGATCTGGTCGTCTGATCCTCCGGCACCGGTCCTAGGGGCGTTGCCGCCTAGGTGAGGGAATGTCAGTCCTTCAGACTGATCTGGTCGTCTGGCCCTCCGGTACTCTGGTCTTCTGGTCTTTCAGGCTCCCACGACGATTTTGCTCATGCCTCCTCCTTGTTTTTTTACTTGTATTTGGGTGCTGATACGTTCTTTTAGGGCGGATACGTGGGAGATGATACCGATGGTTTTGCCACTTTCCTGGAGATTTTCAAGGGTGGAGAGGGCGATATCGAGGCTATTTTCGTCCAGGGTACCAAACCCCTCATCGATAAAAAGGGAGTCGATACGGGTGTTTCTACCCGCCATATCGGAGAGGCCCAGCGCCAGGGCCAGGCTGACCAGGAAGCTTTCCCCGCCCGAAAGGGTGCTCATCGATCTCCGGTTATTTGCCTGGAAAGTGTCGATAATTTCCAGATTGAGCGATTGATTTTCCGTTTTCTGAATGATATAACGGCCGCTGAGTTGTTGCAAATGTTGATTGGCTAGTTGGATCAATTTTTCGAGGGTTAGACCTTGGGCGAAGACGCGGAAGGATTTCCCGTCAGCAGAGCCTATAATATCGCTCAACTTAGCCCAGCGTTGGAAGGTATTATTTTGCGCTTCAATTTGAGCCAGGATCTCTTTGCTACGTGCTTTATTTTGCTCGTGTTGGGTAAGTTTTTCCTGATAACCACCGATATTCTTAAGATTTTGGCTGCCTTCTTCTTTTAGAACTTTCAACTGTTCTTCCAGTATTTCTCTAGTATCCTGGCTTTGATCTTCCGGTCTGACTTTTTCCAGATGTTCCTCTGTGTCGCTAAGTAGTTTTTTTAATTCGATCTCCTGTTGCTGAATAGCATCTTTTTGTTGGCTGATTTGGTGTGCCTCTTCTTCTGTGAGGAGCGCATCCTGAACTTCGTGGATAGCAGAAAAGCCCTGATTCTCTAATTTTGAGAGCAGTTCTTTCTTAATTTTTTCGACTTTTATTTTTAACTGCTTCGATTGATACTCCTTTTCTTTAAGAGTAGCTATAGCACTCTCCCTTTTTGAAGAAAGTGTGCTTACCTCCATCTGATTTTTATTAAACTGGTTTTCAGCTTCTTCGATTTGATCTTCAAGCGCTTTTCTAACCTCGTGCGGGTGTTGCTCTCCAAAGAGACTTACTCTTTCCTCCTGTAGTTTGTTTAAACGTTGGCGGGTTTCGGATAGTTCTGCTGTAATCTGCTGGTATTCAGTCTTGGCATTTTGGAGTTGATTTTTTTTATTTTCCAGGTCTTTGGAGTCAATGATTTGTTGTTCTTTAATGGCTGAATGTTCTTTATTTTTCTCCGAATAGGTAAGTTTGAGGGTTTCCAGAAGTTCGATTTTATCTCTTGCAGGCAGTTCTTTTGGCAAAGCCGATTCAAAGGGCTTAAGCAGATGGACCAACTCTTTTTGGAGCGTTTCCAGTTTTTGGAAATTTTGCTGTGAAGCTTCCTGTTGATTTTCGAATTGCTGCTGTTTTTGCTTAATTTCAAGCTTGATTTTAAGTTCTTCCTGGTTAACCAGGCGTAGATCTTTTTCTAATTCCTCCAGGTCTAGCTGAATGGCTTTAAGTTTCCCCAGTTTAGTTTTAATTTCCTTTTCATTCTCTTCCATTTTTTGCAGTAGCTGGTCGATAGCACGAGTGGGGTTCACACTGATGTTGACGGTTGAAAAGCTGGGAAGTAGCCGAGCCATGCGACGTTCATACTCCAATATTTTCTCCAATTGCTTTTCAAGCTGGCCGCCCACCTTTTTTAATTCACTACCACTTAGGTGATCAATTTGATGTTCGAGTTGACTTTGTTGACTCAGCAACGCTTTATGTTGTTTGTAGAGATTTTCATATCTTTTTTTAGTAGATTCATAATCTTTTTTCGCTTTATTGACGAATGGCCTGATCGATTGATCCCGGAAGGGATGTGATTTAGAGAGACACAGCGGACAGGGTTCGCCTTCCCGCAGTTCGGCACGGTCTTGTTCGTAATTGGCCATCAGTTGTTGCTGCCGGTAAATTTGCTCTTTGTATTCCATTTCTTCTTTTACCCGGTCTAGTTCCTCAAGAGCATTCATGACTTGTTTGCGAATTGCGAGTTCGAGTCCTTTTAGTCCGCTTAGTTGTTCTTCGTAATCGTTAAGCTCGCTGAGCAGGCTTTGGTATTCGCTGGTTAGGTGGGCGAGGTTCTGTAGCAGATGTTTTTCTTCACTTGTTTTACTTAGTTTAACCTGAATGTGGTCTATAGCTTCCGATTTGGAAGTGGCTTCGCCCGGGTTCAGTTGTTGAAACGCTTGTTCGAGGTGCTGTTGTTGCTGTTCAAGCTTTTCTCTTTCAGAACGGTTTTTTTGCAGGGAAGTCGAGAGCGTTTGGATTTGTTCCTTTAAATTTTTTTGACGATCGCGTTGGTCGTTTTGGGTACTTTCCAGCTCAGAACAAGACTGTTCTAGTTGGGTTATTTTTGGAAGGACTTCAAAGAGGGTTGCAAAAACTTCATTTTCCTGGAGCCATTGATGGAGGTTGGAAATAGTCTCCTCTAGTGTGGACAGTTGGCTTTCTTGGTCTTGAATATTCTTTTCTAGTTCTTGAAGCTGTATTTTTAGTTGCTGTTCCTTTTTTTCAAGTCCCTTTTTGGCTTGAGCTATTTGTTCAATATGTTGATCCAATTTGATCACCTGGTCAAACACGGGATTTTTTTGGGTAAGCTCCGTTCTTAAGTCTTTCCTATGTTGGTTAGCTTCATCAAGTGCTGTTTTAGCATCAGTTAGTCTACTTTTTAATTCGGGAAGGGTTTCTTTTAAGGTATTTATTTCTTTGGTAAGGTCTTCTTTTTCTTTTCTAGTTTCTTCGAAATTGGTTAGTATCGTACTAAGTGGCTGCGCTTTCAGGTGAAGAGAAAGCCGTTCGAATAGCGGTTGCGCATTTTCTTTTTGGGTGTTAATCTTTTCCAGTTGGTTGGCATAATTAGTTTGTCGTTTTTCCAGTTCTTCAATTCGTTTTAGGACTGCCAGCTTTTCTTCTTTTGACTGGACAATTTTTTCCAATTTTTTATTGGTTTTCTCCAATTCTTTTAAGTCTGCTTTCAGTAGTTTCAGGTCGTTGGGGGGTAGTAGTTGCAGCGTTTCGATTTGCGATTTTAGCACTTGCAGTTTTTGATCTTCTTCTTTTTTGCGTTCATAGGCACCTTTAGAGAGTTGGCTGTAAATTTCCGTTCCCGTAATGCGTTCCAGCAGATCGCTTCGGCTGGTATCATCGGCTTTTAGAAAGGCGGCAAAATCGCCTTGGCTGAGTAGGACGGAACGGCAAAAGCGATCGTAGTCAAGGCCGGTTATCTCCTCTACTTTTGGAGTGACCTCGGTAATGTTTTGGGCAATAAATTCAAATTCCTGAATTTGTTCATTCCATTTCGAAAGTTCCATTTTTGGACCACGCAAATTACCGTCTGGTTTATTGTAAGCCCGCCAGATCATCCACTTGGACCGGTACCGTTGCTGTTTCATCGAAAAGGTTACCTCTGCATAACAATCTGCTGTTCCGTAAGAAATTACTTCTTTGGCATTCTTATTTCTAGGAATTTTACCATACAGCGCCAAGGTGATTGCATCGAGGATCGACGATTTACCTGCACCGGTCACCCCTGTGATCGCAAATAATCCAGAGCTACTCAGAGGCGGCGCCTCAAAGTTTATTTCTTTTTCTATCCGCAAGCTATTCAGGTTCTTTAATCCGATCTTGAGAATTTTCATGTATTACATTCAAAGTTTGAAAGTGATGTATGGTGTTGTCAGTCCTTCAGACTGAATTTAAGGGGATGTCAGTCTTTCAGACTGATCTGGTCTTCGGGGCCTCTGGTCCTCCGGATGTCTGGTCCTCCGGTCACTACTCCTCTTGTTTTTCTATCAGCCAGGTTTGTAATTCACGGAAGGTTGCTTCCAGTTCGTCCATATCATCTGGTAGTTTCCCGGAGACTTCGCATTTTTTGCGGAAGACTTCCAGCTCGGTAAGGTCATCGAGGCTTTCTTTTTCTGTTTTCAAAGTATCCAGGGTAGTTTGTAAGTTCGTTCGGATTTTCAGGATATCCAGGTGCCAGTCTTGAGTCATTTCCATGAGCAGGGCATTGAGATTTGGGATGAGTTGATCTGTTTCCACCATAATCTCCAGCCAGGGCACTAATGATTCCGGATCGCTCTGTTGGGTGTTCAGTAATTCGAGTTCTTTTTTCACCTCCTCAAATGTTCCGGTGATCGTGATCAGTTTGCGGAAGACCGGAACCGTAACTTCTCGGATTCCTTCTTTGAGTTGTTGACCTTCAAAATTCAGGATCAGGACTTTTTTATCTTCCTGTGCCTCTTTAAAACTAAGAGGGATCAATGAGCCCGAGTATCGGATGTGATTTTGACGACCTACGAGTTGGGCGCGGTGCAAGTGCCCCAATGCTATATAATCAAAGATATCCGGAAAATGGGCAGCATCGATATTATCCATATTGCCGATGTAGATATTGGCCTGATCTTCAGCGGCTGTTGCCCCTTTGGCAAATAGATGCCCGGTAGCGATAATGGGGATGTCTTGCGCTTCAAAAGGTTTTGCTAGCGCTCCCATTTCTTCGTAGTGATCACGTATCCCTTGTTTGATTTGTTCGATACGTTCCAGGCTGCTCTCGCCGCTTTGGCTGTAGCGCAGATCGCGGTCACGTAAAAAAGGAACGGCAGCGATGACGGCTTCCGGATTCCCCTTTTGGTCCTTTAAAATGATCAACTCTTCGGAAAGTTCTTCTGGCACGCATCCTACCACATGTACATTCAGAAACCGTAACAAATCCTTTGGTGCATTCAACATACTGGGAGAGTCATGGTTACCACCGATAATAATAATATGCCGGCACTGCGTTTGTTGCAGTTGGGTTAAAAAATAATAATAAAGCTGCCGGGCATAATTGGGCGGATTGGTGATATCAAAAATATCACCCGCCACAAGAAGACAATCAATTGCTTCTTTTTTTATTAACTCAATCAGCCAATTTAAGGCTAACCGGTGCTCCTCATCGCGATCGTTATATATAAATTTCTGTCCCAGATGCCAATCAGAAGTATGCAGTATCTTCATCGATTATTGAAATATTTTTTCAAAAAAAGGAAAGATAGTAATAAATGAAAAAACAATGAAGGCGAAATGAAAAATGAATGAATTCTCCTCGGTTTGTTTACCTTCCCCTGCAACTTGACACCCTAGTACCTCGACACCCTGATACCCTGATACCCTGATACCTTGACAACCTGATACCTTGACACCCTGATACCTTGACACCTCGAGCCCCTTACCCCCCTTCCCGCTCATAAACCTTTATCGTAAAGTCAAAGTTGTGTTCTGCATCTTTAGGATGATAGGTAGCAGAGACTACTTTCCAGTCTTCCCAGTTCAATTCCGGAAAAAAGGTATCTCCTTCCGGGTTGGCGTTAATTTCTGTGATATACATGCGATCGATTATCTTTTTTTCGAGCGCCAGGGCATAAACTACTCCTCCTCCCAGAACAAACACTTCTTTTTCATTTTGGGTAGCGCTCAAGAATGCTTCGAGCGAATGGACAAGTTGACAATTAGCGCAAAGGTCAACTTGATGCTTAGTTGTCAGAATAAAGTTCTGATGGTTGGAAAGTAGCCGGTCCTCCGTTTCATAGCTTTTACGTCCCATCAGGAAAGATTTTCCGCGGGTAACCTGGTGAAAGTGTCGAAGGTCATCGGGAAGATCCCAGGGCAGTTTCTTTTCCCTTCCGATGACCCGGTTTTTTGCTACAGCTGCGATGAGACTTACGATGGCCATGATGGGTATATTTACTAGAAAGATTATCGGTTTAGTCTGATTTTCAACGCGTTGCATAGGTGGAGTCCATCTATAGGTGTACTCCACCTATAGATGGACTGCACCTATGCAATTAAAGATAAAAATAAAGACCTGCGGCTGTCAATAAAAAATAGGGTACCAGCGTAGCGGCTCCGCCGTAATCCTTGGCGATGCGTTGGCCGAAAAATAGCTGGATAATGGATAAACAGGCCATCAACATACCTAAAAATGAGATTGCCGTTTTACCAGTAAACAGAAAGACAAAAATACCGGCTGCAGAAAGCAAGCCGGCAGCAAGTTCGGATACGGTAATGATCGGCATTAACAATGGAACAGTGCCCTTCAAAATAGAATCCTTAAAATGCTCTGCATAGAAATCACGCTCGCCTTTCCAATTAAAGATTTTATCTAATCCGGATTGGATAAAAAGGATGGCTATCATAAGGGAAAATAGGATTTGCATAATATTAATAGGGCTAATGCCTACTTCTGACAGCCAGTTGATAACACTGTTTTCCATTTTTTAGTATGTTTTGCTGGTGCCCAATATACCAAAAATCTCTGATCTTAACCAAGTTGCATGGGCACATCCATCAATAGTACTTTTGCATTGCTATCCGCAATTATTTCAATCTTATCGGTATCCCAAACCCCAAAGCCATCTCGTTTATCCAGTGATTGCCCCTCAATGGTTACCTTTCCGTCCAGAATGAAAGCGTATACTCCATTGTCGGGCTTTTTAATCTTGTAATGATCTTTGTAGCCTTTATCTAGCTTTCCTAGATGAAACCAGGCATCCTGATGAACCCAAACGCCTTCATCGTCCGCATTTGGAGATAAGATTTGAAAAAAGTCATTTTTTAGATCCTGATCTTTTAGCGTGATCTGGTCATACCTCGGCGTAACTCCCTTCTCCCGGGGAAACATCCAAATCTGTAAAAATTTCACTTCCTGATCTTTGTTCTTATTATACTCACTGTGATAAATCCCCGTTCCGGCACTCATCACCTGGACGTCTCCCTGCTTGATCACCGCTACATTCCCCATGCTGTCCTTATGCTCCAAATCGCCCTCCAAGGGAATAGAGATAATCTCCATATTATCGTGGGGGTGGGTCCCAAAACCACGGCCGGGCGCAACCCGGTCGTCGTTCAATACTCGCAATACCCCAAAATGCATGCGGTCAGGATTGTAATAGTTAGCAAAACTAAACGTGTGGTGCGTATCTAGCCATCCGTGATTGGCATGGCCTCTGGTGTTCGCTTTATGCAATACTGTTTTCATTGTTTTAATCTCCTTATTTGGTAAATGATTGAATCCTACCTGATCCATAAGCTTGTCATAAGTAGATCGGGATGTAGCTGCCTTTTGATTGGCAATTACCTTTCCTCCTACGGTCAAACCTATGGCTCCGAGCAGCGAATTTTTAAGAAATTTTTTCCGATTCATGTTTTTTATTTTTTGGTGAATAGAACAAAGCTCAGGGATGAAGAAACTTTATAAAAAGTTCTTGAACTGTTCCTTGCTCCTTACAATTACAAATATGCACAAATAATTGTTGTAGGTACATGAAAAAAAGGCATAGGTATATATAAAAATGGTGGAAATAATGCAGAGGGGTCAGGGTATCAGGGTATCAGGGTATCAGGGGTATCAAGGTGTCAGGGGTATCAGGGGTATCAAGGTGTCAGGGGTATCAGGGGTATCAAGGTATCAGGGGTTCAGGGTATCAGGGTTCAGGGTGTCAGGGTATCAGGGTGTCTGGGTTCAGGGGTATTAAGGTATCAGGGGTTCAGGGTATCAGGGTATCAGGGTATCAGGGTATCAGGGTGTCAGGGTGTCTGGGTTCAGGGTGTCAGGGGTATCAAGGTATCAGGGGTTCAGGGTATCAGGGTTCAGGGTATCAGGGTTCAGGGTGTCAGGGTTCAGGGTGTCAGGGTTCAGGGGTATCAAGGTATCAGGGTGTCAGGGTATCAGGGGTTCAGGGTATCAGGGTGTCTGGGTTCAGGGGTATTAAGGTATCAGGGGTTCAGGGTATCAGGGGTTCAGGGTATCAGGGGTTCAGGGTATCAGGGTATCAAGGTATCAGGGGTTCAGGGTATCAGGGTATCAAGGTATCAGGGGTTCAGGGTACCTGGACACCTCGATACCTTGTGACCTTGTGACCTCGACACCTTGTGACCTGGATGCTAAGTCAATAAAACGCTTCTCCGTTAAATCCGGTCCTTAGGAACAAGGTTGGTTTTCGGATTTGTTGGTCTTTCTCGTACAGATAAGGATTGCCCTTTTCGTCGAGCATAGGGTAATGGTAGTTTTTGATCTTGATCCATTTTTTAGGAATAAAGTAGGCATCGTGGAGTAATTTATTTTGGAAAAAATTACGTATTTGTTCAGCATCGAGCCCGATTGAAAACTGGCCGATTTGTCCCTGGGGAAGGACATGCTGGATACCTGCAGATATTATTCCATGAGCATAATTGCTGTATAATAATCCCGAACAATCTTTATATCCCCACCGGCAAGGGTAAGATTCCTTCTTTTGGGGCTTGCTCCCTTTCGTTTGTCCTGTCCAGGTAATGATATTGAGGTCATACATGGTGCGGTTGGTTCTTAAGCGGATACCAAAAGCTCCCGTACGAAATTCGTCGCGGTTATTATTCCATTTTAAAAAGTCATTTTCAAAATAAAGATGTAGATTTCGGTCCTGAAACAAAACAATACCGACCCCCTGCCCGGTGTTTATCTTATTGAAATAATGACGATACGCATAGCCGAAGGAACTTTTTCGGGGCATTTGATGGGTAAAAGCAGTAAAAAAGGGATTGATCTCCTTTATTTGTGGACCAAAAGGAATAAGGAGGGCGTTGGTCCAGCTCCACTCCCAATGAGCACCAGGGGGGCCAAAATTGGTAAAGTTATGATAGCCCCGAAGTTCTATATTGTATTGAAAATAATTAGTGTAAAGATAAGCATTGCCAACAAGTCCGATCCTATTGACTGGCTTTCCGAAGTTGATAATCAACCCCAATTTAAAACCTACTGCCTGGGAGACATTGCCATTTTCTTGACTAAGGATAGAATTTGGAGGCCAGAATAGAACAAAAAGGACAAGCAGAAAAAAAAGGACAAGTTTATTTTTTATCTCGCAAAGCCGCAGAGGTCGCAGAGAGGGGCAGTTTTGAAATTCTAAAAAATCTTTGCGTTCTTTGCGTCTCCGCGAGCATTTTTCCATAAGTCTAATAATAATTATTTACCCATGAAATACTTAATTTTTTTATCACTATTTTCTTTATTCATGATTTCCTGCAAGCCAACTAGTACTCCCGAGCAGGAATCAGAGCAAACGACAGCCCCTTCCTCCAGCAGTCGAAAAGACTTTCATAGTTTTGCCAACCCTGAAGAAGCGAAGACTACTCACTTAAGTTTGGATTTAAAAGTAGACTTTGATGCCCAGATTTTGACCGGCTATGCCAAGTTCAACATAGAGAACAATAACGCCAATAAGATCAATTTTGATACCAGGAGCTTAACTATTAAGCAAGTAACAATCGGAGAAGAAGAGCAGGAAACTACATTTAATCTCTCTAAGCCTGTACCCTTCAAAGGGCAAGCATTGGTAGTGGATATTAAGCCGACAACCAAGGTGGTAACGATTTATTACGAAACCACACCCGATGCGGCTGCACTGGATTGGTTAAATCCTCAACAATCGGCCGACAAGCAACATCCTTTCTTGTTCACTCAAGGGCAGGCCATTCTGACCCGCACCTGGATCCCTTGCCAGGATAGCCCTGGAATTCGGATCACCTATGATGCGACGATACAAGTCCCTGTAGAACTGATGGCGGTAATGAGTGCTTCGAATCCACAAGAAAAAAATGACACTGGAGAATATACTTTCAAGATGGAACAGCCGATCCCTCCCTATTTGCTGGCGTTGGCTGTAGGAGATTTAAACTTTGCTGCCATTGGACCTCGCACAGGCGTTTACGCGGAGCCTAGCGTTATTGACGATGCCGTGAACGAATTTGCTGATATGGAAAAAATGCTGGTTGCTGCCGAAGACTTATATGGCGAATATCTTTGGGAACGCTACGATGTGATCGTTCTTCCGCCTAGTTTCCCTTTTGGCGGTATGGAAAATCCCAGGTTGACATTTGCTACACCAACCATTATTGCGGGTGACCGGTCCTTAACAGCATTGATTGCCCATGAGTTGGCGCATTCCTGGTCGGGCAATCTCGTAACCAATGCCACCTGGAATGACTTTTGGCTCAATGAAGGTTTTACGGTATATTTTGAACGACGCATAATGGAGGCCCTTTATGGGGAAGATTATGTCAATATGCTGGCGCTACTTGGCTACCAAGATCTTCAAGAGGAAGTAAAAGATCTGGGGGCAGAGAGTGACGATACCAAATTGTTATTGAGCCTGGAGAACAGAGACCCCGATGACGGCATGACCAATATTGCCTATGAAAAGGGGGCTTTTTTCCTTACGTACTTAGAAAAAAAGGCGGGGCGGGAAAACTTCGATCAATTTCTGAAAACGTATTTTGACGCCCACAAATTCAAAACGATCACTACTGCAGAATTTATTGAGTATTTAAAGACCAATTTAATTGAACGATACGACCTGGAGGTAAATATTGACCAATGGATCAATCAGCCCGGCATTCCCGAAACGATTCCTGCCGTACATTCGGATCGTTTTCAAAAGGTTGACGGCCAGATTAAGGACTTACTCGACAGCGGTGATGTGGGTGCTTTGGCAACGGATGAGTGGACGACTCACGAGTGGTTGCATTTTATTCGTCATTTACCCCGAGAGCTCAATCCAAACACGATGAAAGCGCTGGATGAGACCTTTGAGCTAAGTGATTCAGGAAATTCTGAGATTGCAGCTGCCTGGTATGAGCTCGCTATCTATAACGGCTATTCAGATGTTATCCTGCCTAAGATCGAAGCCTTTTTGGTGGAAGTGGGCAGGCGCAAGTTTTTAACGCCGATATATCGCGCTTTAAAAAATACCGATCAGCTAGAAATGGCTAAAGCTATTTTTGAAAAGGCGAAGCCGAATTATCATTCGGTATCGAGTGGGAGTATTGCGGAGCTGTTGGGTAAATAGTTTTATTTGGGTACCTGGAGGTACCCGGAATGTGGGTTTGGACGTAGACTTCCAAACCAGCAACGGTAGTAGTTGGTAGTTAGTGGTTAGTGGTTTGAAAAAATAAACAGATCGGCCAAGAATCTGCGATTCTTGACCGATCTGTATACCATTATTCATTTTTCATTACTCATTACTAATTGCTAATCCCCATCCCAGGGGAAACTCCCGCAGCCCACATTCTGGATCGTTACCACCTCCTCAATAGTCTGGCTACAGCCCGGGTGATTGTTGTTCGGATTGTCATCAGCTGCATCAAAAGTGAATCTTATGATGTAGGTACCGGGTGGTAAGGCTTGCGGATTGAAGTTCACACTACCTTCAGGGCCCGATAAGACCACCTGATTCGTCGCCTGGTTGATCACCTCAAAAAACTCCGCATTGGCATTACCGCCATCCGGATTCGCCGCTCCGCTGCCATCGCCTAACTGGGCACTTCCGGCTAAGGTTACGGCTTCTTCGGTCTTACAGTACAAAGAGCTGATGTTGTCTATACTTGGGTTTGGATAGTAACAAGTATTAGTAATGGACAGATCAAGGGTGCCGTTCGAGACGGTTATGGTGTAACCCTGGGCGTCGATGTGGCGGCCGGCCAGTTGGTAGACGCCCGGACTGGTTTCTGCCAGCGGCGTGCCGGCCGGCACCGGCGTGGGAGCCGCGGGCGGGGCGGGGCTCGTGCTCAGGTACAGCCCGGGGGCCGAGACCACCGTCCAGTTGTCTCCGGCCGGGCCGGTCACTTCGATCAGC
>CAZHOV010000133.1:0-16026 GCA_964534315.1 uncultured Saprospiraceae bacterium
TTTTCATTTGAACCTAAAAAAATTATTCTACCAATTTTTTTGCCTTACTACTTATTTGATTTCCTTAGATCCCTCATTCCTCATCCCTCATTGCACATTCCCCATTGCACATTCCTCATTGCACATTGCTCACTCCTCACTCCTCACTCCTCACTCTCCAATCCTTTTATCATCATTTTTTTTGATGATGTAGCCGGGGCGGGCTTTTACCTCATCATATATACGCCATACATATTCTGCAACGATTGCGATCCCCAGAAGGTTTAGACCATTGAACATGGTGATGAAAATAATAGTGGTGGTCCAGCCGGGGATAGAAAAGCCAAACAAGTGATTATCAGCATAGAACTTAGCGTAAATTACCAGTATGATTAAAATAAAAGAAACAACAAAGGTTAACAAACCGATCATCGTGATTAGTTTGATTGGGAAGTTGGAGGAGGTAAAAAAAGTATCCAATGCCAGCCGGACTTTTTTCTTAAAGGTCCATCTGGATTTAGTATTGACTTTTGGACGTTCGGAAGGTAAATAGTAGGGACTGAAGCCTAACCTCAGGACCTCTACCATGATAGAGGTATTGATCGGATGGATGCGGTCGTTCAGAATGTCAATTACTTCGCGGTCGGCGAGAAAGCCATCCGCTCCGCCGGGGGGGAAGTCTACCTGGGAGAACCAATTCATGATCCGGTAATAGGTATTGGAAAAGAAGTCATTCAGTCTACCGTCATCTCTGGAGGTTCGGTAATCGATAACAATTTTTTGTCCTTCTTCCCAGAGGCGGTACATTTTTATCACGGTGCTTAGGGGGCGTTGCAAATCATCCGGGACAAAAACGGCGCACGCACCTTTACTGACTTCCAGGCCGGCAAATTTAGCATAATTGGTCGTATAATTTCTGCTGAGTTGATAGGCGCGGATATAATTATTTTCGATAGCCAGCTTTTTGGCAATTTCAAAAGAGTTGTCTGTTGATCCGTCATCGATAATTATAAGCTCAAAGGGAATCCCTTCCTGATCCATTCTGGTCTTAATTTTTTCAGAAGTATGAATGAGACGTTCTCCGCTGAAATAGGAAAACAGAATGATGGATAGTAGCTTTTCATTTGCTTTCATAGAAATCTGTTTACAATTGTAGGCAGACAAAGATATGCACATATCTTGAAGAACTTCATTATTTTAGCGGCTTGATTTTGTATTTACTCAAATTTTGTGTCTAAAAAGGCGATTTATGACTAAGCAACTTATTATTCTGGCCATGCACCGCTCCGGCACCTCCCTAACAGCAAATTGGCTGGCCCGCTGTGGTCTCAATCTTGGCTATAACCTGATCGGTGCCACTCCGAGTAACGTGTTTGGTCATTTTGAAGACTTGGATATTGTGGAGTTTCACGAAAAATTACTTCGTTTCAACGAAACCAACCTCTACCAAGGAGAGGGGCCCCCTTTAAAATACAATGACTACCACGTTGCAAAAGCTAAAAGCCTCGTCTTTCTCAGAGATCAACTCTCAGACCAATGGGGATGGAAACAGCCTAGAGCTTGCCTCTTCCTCGATCTATGGAGGCAAGTACTTTCCAACCCGTTTTATCTGATCCTTTTTCGGGATCCGCATGAAGTAGTCGCCTCCTTATACAAAAGAGAATATAAAAAGTTAGCGTACAAAAATTCGTTCCCTCAAAGTGCAGGCCTGCAATTTCAATTCGAACAACAACAAAATAATATCACTGAAAGCTATCTGTCTATGTGGTTAAGACACAATAAAGAGTTAATGGATCACTTAGGTCATTTGAAAGAAGATCAATACCTGCTGGTCTCGGTCTCCAACTTGGTAAAACTTCATAGAGCCATTTTCCACCATATTACCGAACAGTGGGGCTTTCAGCTCACTTATTCGGATATCACTAACATCTACAAACCATCCCACATGGGCAACGATAAAATTGAAGTAGCTGATCAACATATGCTCCAAACGGCAGAGGCTATGTATGAAAACCTCCTCAAACTGGAAAAAAAGACGTCAATCCAATTGGGATATTAATTAACGTATTTATAAATTTTTATTCTTTTGCTCCAGGGGAGCAATATATTGATAGTGTTTACACAGTCCCAAATTGTGAATGCTCCAGAGGAGCTCAATATTTTTAAAAGATTTTAAGGCTTCTTGGTTTTTAGATCAAGGTGCGCTGCACCAACTCTAAAGGCTGGTCAGGAATGTTCTATCTTTTATTCCCCGATTTTTTTAAACTCCTCATAATCGCGGATATAGTCTTTAGAATCATATATAGTAGAGGCCAGGACTAGTTGGACGGCGGTGTGGGAATACTGCATGGTATGCCAGCAATATTGAGGGATATAAAGTCCGACATTAGGCTTGTCAAGAATAAATGTTTGTAGTTGGCCATCAGGAAATTCAGTAATAACGGTGATTCTGCCGGTTACGGCGATCAAAACCATTTCGGTTTCGTGGTGAGCATGTCTTCCTCTGACGATGCTTTCGGGCGTGTAGTAGGTCCAAAATGTTCGTTTTACGTCGAAAGGCAGATTTTTAGAATTCTCCGCCACGCTTAAATATCCCATGGATGAGTCTCCGATTTTGGGAAAATCAATTAAATAAGGTGCTTTAAACGCCATTTTTTGTAGTTTGGGGGTAATGTTACTAAAAAAGAACAAGATTTGAAGAAAAGAGCTGCATCTTTCGGACAAATAGCATGGATTTTTATCTGGGAAAGCCGATCATTACCAAACTTATCTGAAAGTTATGCCTCGCAGTTTAAGAGAAATTCAATTCTATTTATAATTTTGTAGCATTAAGTACTTATACATGCAATTTTAGTAGACCGCAAGGCTGAAAAAATTAAATATTATTATGGCGAAATCAAAGAAAAGAGGCAGTGCAAAAAAGGGGAAAAAGATAATATCAAGCAAGAAAGGCGCTTCCAGAGTAAAAAAGGCCTCCAAATCAACTATTTGGACAGGGTTGCTTGCAGAGAAAGACGTGTCTACCTCCAATGATGGTTTGTTCAAAAAGATTTTTTACGGCTGTTTTTTCCTTTTTCTTTTCCTGACGATATTAATGGCGGTCAATGTCGGGTTTAATGAAGATGAGAAGTTTCACCACACTTACGAACAATTGCTGATGGATTTCTATAGTAGTTGGGGAGAAGATGAAGGGGCTTTAAACGTAGAAGAGGGAAAAATGCATATATATGGCGGATTCTTTGATATAATAACGGGTACGACTAATCGGATATTGGGCTACAATTCGCCTGAGCAGGCCGGATTTCATATGGTGCGACATTTTTATAACGGCCTGATCGGCTGTATTGCTATGTTGTTTACAGGACTTTTTGCTCAGCGGTTAGGTGGATGGAGAGCGGGAATCATAGCCCTCGTTTTTATTTTCTTCTCGCCCCGATTTCTCGGTCATTCGATGATGAACCCCCGTGATATTCCTTTTGCAGCGGGCTATATCATGGCCCTTTATTTTCTTACTATTGTGCTTTCCCAACTTCCAAAACCGAGTTGGAAAACCCTTTTAGGACTGGCAGGGGGTATTGGCCTGGCAATTGCAGCCAGAGCGGGTGGTTTCCTGTTGGTCGCCTATGTGGTGATGTTTGTTGGGTTAGATTTTTTAATGCGGTATGGCTTAAAAGGGTTTGTTCAAAATACAAAAGAGCTGGGGAATTATGTCTTTTTTCCGCTACTCGGCATTTTTGGGGGCATCCTATTCGCCCTCCTGTTCTGGCCTTTTGGCCTTGTTGATCCTATTAATAATGTTCAGACTGCTCTTACCACTTTTACGAACTACAGTACAAATATCAGGATGTTATTTAGCAGTACAATGCCCTGGGCTCATAGCATTCCTCATATTTCGTATATTGGGAAGTGGTTTTTGTATACGATACCGCTGTTCTCTTTTATCGGGTTGATCCTAACCGTTGTCTTTATTCCAAAATTTCTAAAGCAATATCCTTTTTGGCCAATAGCTATAGGATTTTTTACCTTGCTTTTTCCTCTTGGCTATATCATATACAAAGAGTCTACTTTATATGATGGCTGGCGGCACTTATTATTTACTTATACGCCATTTGTGGCTCTCGCAGCGCTTGGTTGGAATCACCTGTTTAACCTCTGGCAAGGAAATAAATTACGAACTTATTTGTTAATTGCTATTATGGCGCTTCTCATCTTAGAACCTGCCATTTTCATTGCCCGAAACAGTGCGTACTGCTATGTTTATTTTAATCCTATTGCAGGAGGCGTTTCCGGAACATTCGGGGAATTTGAACAGGACTACTGGGGAATCTCTGTTAAGAAAGCAGTAGAATGGATGGAAGACGAAGGTATTCTGGGCGAAGATATGCAAGATAGTATTACCATTTCTTCTAATTTCATGTATGTATTAAATAATTATACAAGCCCATATAAAGATAAACTAAAGCGGAGATATACCCGCTTTCGGGAACGCTATAAAGTCGATTGGGATTATGCCATTTATGTTGCCAGGTTTGTCGACGGTGCCCACCTTCGCTCCGGCAAATGGCCTTCTTCACGAGCTATTCATACCATAAAAGCTAATGGTGTACCTCTCGCTGCCATATATAAAGGCGAAGGAAAGGAACCTTTTGAGGGATATAAAGCTATCAAGGAAGGAGATTGGAATACCGCTATTCAAAAGCTGACTATTGAAGCGCAGAATTATCCCGACAATGAACAAGCCTGGTTTGGTTTGGGTAATGCCTATCTGAATTCCAATCAGTTGGAAAAAGCTAAAGAAAGTTTGGAAAAAGGCCTGGAAATAAATCCTGAAAGTATAACTGCCCTCCACCTGCTTGGCATGTATTATGTACGAACCAACGATGCTGCTAATGCTCGTACTATTTTCCAAAAAGCAGTTGACCTTAACTCCAGAAATTCTTTTGCCTATTATTATCTTGCAGTTATTGATAAAAGCCAAAATAATTTATCTATAGCACTCGAAAACGCCAAAAAAGCAATTGAGTATAACCCGCGATTTAAGCAGGCTTACGAGTTAGCCGCTCAAATTTTTGAACAACAAGGAGATTCCAATTCCGCTCAGCGTTACCGGGCTGCCATGAATAAAATCTAAGTAATCAACTAATGGAAAATAAACTACAAAATCTTAAGGAAAAACAAGCACTTGCCGAACTGGGAGGTGGAAAAGAACGAATTGAAAAACAACATCAAAAGGGAAAACTGACGGCCCGAGAGCGAATCTATTTGCTCCTGGACGATAATTCATTCGAAGAGATCGGAATGCTGGTCACTCATCGAAGCTATGATTTCGGAATGGAAAATAATATTGTCTATGGTGATGGAGTTATCACCGGATATGGAACCATCAACGGCCGCCTGGTCTATGTCTTTTCCCAGGATTTTACTGTTTTTGGAGGCTCCCTTTCGGAAACTCACGCCGAAAAGATCTGCAAGATTATGGACCTGGCCATGAAAAACGGGGCACCCCTAATCGGGCTTAATGATTCTGGTGGAGCCAGAATTCAGGAAGGTGTAAAATCGCTGGGCGGATATGCGGATATATTCTACCGCAATGTTATGGCTTCCGGAGTAATCCCTCAAATTTCGGCAATTATGGGCCCTTGTGCGGGAGGAGCCGTCTATTCACCGGCCATGACTGATTTTACCCTGATGGTCGAGCACACTTCTTATATGTTTGTTACCGGACCTAATGTGGTGAAAACGGTTACCAATGAAGAAGTGACAGCCGAAGAACTCGGAGGGGCCGGTGCACATGCTTCCAAGTCAGGCGTTACCCACTTGACCGCCGAAAATGACCTGGAATGTATCGAAAAGATCAAGCGCCTGATCAGCTTTATGCCTCAAAATTGCGAAGATACCCCACTCTCCATACCTTATCAGCTTGGAGATGAAATACGGGAAGAACTGACCGATATCGTACCTGAAAACAGCAACCAGCCTTACGATATGCGAGAAGTAGTCGCAGGAATTGTTGATAGGGATAGTTTCCTGGAAATTCATGAGCATTTTGCCGAGAACATCATTGTAGGTTTTGCCCGGATCGGCGGGAGGAGTATTGGTATTGTTGGAAACCAACCGGTCAGCCTGGCTGGTGTGCTCGATGTTGATAGCTCCCGGAAAGGCGCCCGGTTTGTTCGTTTTTGCGACTGCTTTAATATCCCTCTGCTCGTACTCGTCGATGTGCCCGGATTTTTGCCCGGCACCGATCAGGAATGGAACGGCATCATTGTCAATGGAGCTAAATTACTCTACGCCTTTAGCGAAGCCACCGTGCCCAGAGTAACCCTGATCACCCGAAAAGCATACGGAGGAGCTTATGATGTGATGAATTCCAAACATATTGGAGCAGATATGAACTATGCCTGGCCTTCTGCAGAGATTGCCGTCATGGGAGCTAAGGGAGCTTCGGAAATAATTTTCCGTAAAGAAATTAAATCTGCTGATGATCCTGAAGCCATGTTGGCTCAAAAAGAACAGGATTATGCAGATATGTTCGCGCATCCCTACAGCGCAGCAAAGCGAGGGTTCATCGATGAAGTGATCGAGCCTCAATTTACTCGCCGAAAGTTGATCCGAGCATTTTCTATGCTAGAAAATAAGGTAGATGTATTGCCAAAGAAAAAACACGGAAATATTCCGCTATAGATACAATCCCTTCTAGGCAATATCTGGTGGTATGACATTTCGAAAGTGCCCGTTCATCTGGGCTTTCTTTCGTATTTCTTCCATTTGTCGGACAACGGGGAGCAGCTTTTGTAGATGTTCCTGCATATACTTTTGCCGTTCTTCTTCGCTGGTGATGCACAAGAATTCGTATTCTTGCTCAACGGAGAACCCTACTTGATGAGCAAAGTCGAAAGAGTTGAAGTTTTCGTAATCCTCAGTCACTTCTTTTTGAATGTCAAGAACGGAAAATAGTTCCTTTATTGCATCTACTATCCGTTTTGCATAAAGTACATTTCCTTTTTCATCATCTTCTATTCGCGAAATATCTGCACCAGAATAAAGTTTATTTTGTACCGTTTTATAAAAAGTAATGGTTTTGAAAATTCCCAATCCTTTTGTTCTAACGTCCAACTCCCCATTTGGGTATCGTTTTTCGATACCCACTAATTGCATTTCAGTCCCGTAAGGCATAATTTCTTTTTTCATATATGCCGGTATGCCGAAAGTGATTCCGTTTTCTTCACATTCGCGTATTAATTGCTTGTACCGAGGTTCGAAAATATGCAGGTTGAGATTTTCTCCTGGAAATACGACTAATTGTAGCGGAAATAAAGGAAGAAAATCAGTCATAAACGCCTTTTTTAGTATATTTAGGGTAATTAATGAAAATTTATCAGTAGTTCTTGATCGACCCGTTAATAAAAGCCTTTTATTAGATAATAGTTCAAAAATACTTTGATTTATTAATACCAAAAAATTTATCTCCAAATGAATCGGTTTCCTTTAAGAATGTTTTCCTCCATTTGTTTTACTTTCATTTTGGCTATGCTTGTCAGTTCCTGTGGTGATAGCAGTCAGCAAAAAGCAAAACCTGTAAGTGTCAGCAACTATATCTATGCTTATACTTCAGGGGTTATTTCCAAAGCTTCCGAGGTTCGGATCCGTTTCGTGTCAGATATGATCAAGCCAGACGAAGTGGGTAACGAGGTAGAAAGTGGTGTGTTTAGCCTTTCCCCCACTGTAAAAGGAAAGGTGTTCTGGCAAGATCAACGCACGATGACCTTTGAGCCGGAAAATTACTTCCAATCTGCTAAGACTTACAAGGGGAGTATAAACTTGACCAAGTTGTTTGATGATCTTCCCACTGACCTCCGCATGTACGAATTTGAGTTTCAAACACAAGAACAATATTTCAATATAAGTCTTGAAGGTTTACAAATTGAGAATATTAACGAACCTGCTGATCAGATATTCAAAGGAGTACTCACCACTGCCGATATTGCTGACAATGAACAGGTGGAGCAACTTTTAGTTGCTAATCAGGGCCCGTCAACGCTGCCCATCACCTGGAATCACTCTCCGTCCCAGAAGAGACACACGTTCACCATTAAAGATATTAAACGAAAAGAAAAGGACTCCCAACTAAATCTTGTTTGGGACGGACGGGCTATGGGACTGGATAATAAGGGGAAAGAAGAGGTTTTCATACCCGCAATCGGCAATTTTAAAGTATTGGAAACTAAGTTAGTTACAAACCCAGAACAGCATATTTTGATCATCTTTTCCGATCCTTTGCAGGCCAGGCAGGATCTGGAAGGACTCATCAATATTGAAGATTATAATGGCGGGCTTCGATATTCCATCGATGGTCAACAAATTCGAGTATATCCCTCCAGAAGAATTGTCGGGTCTCGTAGAATTACTATTGAGCAAGGTATTAAAAACTTTAGTAGTAAAAAAATGCCTAATCAAAGCGAATGGGACCTCTACTTCGAAGATGTCAAGCCGGGCGTCCGGCTGGTAGGTAAAGGCGTCATTATCCCTAACTCCGAAGGTTTGATCTTTCCATTTGAAGCATTAGGATTAACCCATGTTGATGTGGAAATCCATAAGATTTTCGACAACAATATCCTTCAGTTCCTTCAAACCAATGAATTGGAAGGAACCCGGGAATTGAACCGAGTCGGACGGATCATTTTACAAAAGAAAGTAGACCTGAAGGCACTGGCCAATAGTGGAAGCGTGAGTAGCTGGACACGCTACGCGCTTGATCTTGCCGAGCTAATCAATCAGGACCCGGGGGCTATTTATCAGGTCATCATTGGTTTCCGCCCTGAATATGCCGTCTACAGTTGTGGGGAAGACGGGGAAGAAGCGGAAGAGGATAATCTGACCCTGGCCGTCTCTCAAGAGGATCCGGATGATTATCAATCCATATGGGGCAATTATTATGGAATAGGAGGGTACTATGACAATTACCGATGGGAACAACGAGATGATCCTTGCTTCCCAGCTTACTACAACTATGAACGATTTATCCGGCAAAATGTCTTCGCTTCTAACCTTGGATTAATCGCTAAAAAGGGAAAAGATAAATCCTATTTGGTGGCCGTCACCGATCTAAGGACCGCCGCACCGATGGCTGGGGTTCAGATAGATTTTTATGATTATCAACAACAGCTTATCAAGACTACTTCTTCCGATGGAGAGGGTATGGTCTTCTCCGGGTTTAAAAAGAAAACCCCGTTCTTTATTGTAGCCAAAACGGGTGATGAGGTCGGTTATCTACGACTAAACGATAATAACTCCCTTTCTCTTAGCCGCTTCGATGTCAGCGGGGTGGAAACCCAAAAGGGGATGAAAGGATACCTCTACGGAGAACGCGGCGTCTGGCGTCCGGGAGATTCCTTGTATCTGAATTTTATTCTCGAACACCCTGCAAATGACGAACAAGAAAACCATCCGGTGACCTTTGAGTTTTTTGATCCAAGGGGCCAATTGCAAGAGAGACGTGTGGTGGTCAATCACACCAATTACGTTTATCCCTTTCACATAAAAACCAATGAAAGCGCACCAACAGGCAATTGGGCGTTGTATGCTAAAGTGGGTGGTGCCAGCTTTTATAAAAATATTAAAGTCGAAACTGTTAAGCCCAACCGACTAAAGATTAAACTCGACTTTGGAAAAGAAGAGTTGCTGGCATCCGACAAAAATATTAAGGGCGACCTGCAGGTCAATTGGTTGCATGGCGCTCCCGCCCGCAATTTAGATACGCGCATCGAATTGCAACTAAAGAGTGGAAATACGACGTTCAGCAAATTCTCAGATTTTGAATTTGACGATCCTGCCCGCCAATTCTATGCTGAACCACAAGTAGTCTTTGATAAAAAAGTCAGTGCGGAAGGAAAAGCTACCATAAATGCAAGTGTCGAAACTAATGATCCTCCGGGCAAACTAACAGCTTCCTTCAGGACCAGGGTGTTTGAGAAAGGTGGTGACTTTAGCGTTGATAATTTCACTATGCCCCTGAGTCCGTACAAGAGCTATGCAGGAATTTCTATTCCCGAGAATAAATATGGATACAAAAGATTAAATATCGATAACACTTCCGAGCTGAATTTTGTCGCTGTTGATGAGAACGGTAACCCACTGAACGGCAAACAACTTTCCATCGGTCTTTACAGAGTCAATTGGCGATGGTGGTGGGATCGAAGTGAGAACCGGTTTACACAGTATAATTCGAGCAACCATCTCGATGCCCTTAAAAAACAGGAAGTGACGACCAACAGCAAAGGAGAAGCCAGCTGGGACCTCGAGGTTAATCAGTGGGGCAGATATATGGTTCGAGTTTGTGATCAGGAAAGTGGTCACTGCTCAGGTGATTTTTTCTACGCAGGTTATCCGTGGTATGGCGATGAGGGAGTGGACAGGCAACAGGCTGCCATGCTCGGATTTATGACGGATAAAAAGAAATACGAAGTAGGAGAAACCGTGAAACTAACCATTCCGGCAGGTGAGAAGGGACAATGTCTGATATCATTGGAGTCTGGCACAAAAGTTATCGAAACCCACTGGATAGAAACACAAAAAGGAGAGAATGTCTTTTCCTTTTATGCGACCGAGGCTATGGCACCTACTGTTTATGCACATGTTACCCTTATTCAGCCGCATGGTCAAAATCAAAATGACTTACCTATTCGCTTATACGGGGTAGTACCCGTGGAAGTGGAAGATCCGGAAACACGTATTAGCCCGCAGATAACTATGCCTGACGAACTAGAGCCGGAACAGACCTTTAAGGTAGAAGTGAAAGAAGAAAAAGGAAAGCCAATGGCCTACACCTTGGCAATCGTCGATGAAGGTTTATTAGATTTAACTCGTTTCCAAACGCCGGATCCGTGGGGAGCTTTTTACGCTCGCGAAGCATTAGGCGTAAAAACGTGGGATCTGTACGACTATGTTCTGGGTGCCTACGGAGGTGAACTGGAACGCATCCTCAGTATCGGGGGCGGTGTCGGCGGCGCAGTTGATAAAGACGCCGGAATAAAACGGTTTAAACCCGTTGTTAAACATCTGGGACCATTTTATCTGAATCCTGGAAAAAAAGCCGTCCATGAGATCACTATTCCCAATTACATTGGCTCCGTCAGGGTAATGGTTGTAGGAGCCAATCAGGGAGCTTATGGTAACGCTGAAAAAACAGTGCCCGTAAAAAAACCACTTATGGTACTGGCCACCTTACCGAGGGTTCTAGGGCCCACGGAATCCCTCTCCGTACCGGTAAATGTCTTCGTTTCTGATAAAAATATAACAAATGTATCGGTCACTATCGAAGAACTTTCGAATATGGCTACCTTCGATGGCGGCAAAACCCGGCAACTGACCTTCAGCGGAACAGGAGATCAAATGGTCTATTTCCCGATGACTGTAGCGGAACGGATAGGACCTGCACGATTTAAAATAACAGCCAAAGGCGGCAGGGAGGAATCTACTCAGGAAATTGAGCTTTCGGTCCGCAATCCCAACCCGATAGTAACTGAAATTAAAGAAAAAGTGTTGCAACCTGGCGAGACTTGGGGACAAACCTTCAATCCCGTAGGTGTTACCGGCACCAATACCGCAATGCTGGAGATTTCCGATATTCCATCACTCAATCTCGATCAACGATTGCGCTATTTATTACGCTATCCTTATGGTTGTATCGAACAGACGGTTTCTTCAAGTTTCCCTCAACTGTTTTTGAGTAATTTGACTGAGCTATCTAAAGACCAGCAGGAAAAAATAGAAGAGAATATTATCGCAGCGATCAATAGGTTACGTCAATTTCAGACAGCTTCAGGCGGATTCTCTTACTGGCCGGGAGGAATGGAACATTCCTTTTGGGGAACCAATTATGCCGGTCACTTTCTCGTAGAAGCAAAAGCCAAAGGATATAACGTTCCTGAAACCATTCTCAATCGTTGGACGGACTATCAAGCCAAAGTGGCAAAAAGATGGGATCCCTCACTAGAAGGAGGCGATAATCAGCATCTTACCCAAGCCTATCGTTTATACACCCTTGCCCTCGCCGGCAAGCCCGAAATGGGAGCCATGAACCGGCTAAGGGAAATGGATAGCAGTCTAGCGGCTACCTGGAGACTTGCAGGAGCTTATGCCGCTGCAGGAAAAACAAAAGTGGCTAAAGAATTGACCACTAATCTCGATACAGATGTGGCTGACTATCGTGAATTGGGATATACCTATGGCTCCAGCACCAGAGATCAGGCTATGATCCTGGAGATCCTGGTATTGATCGGCGATCAGGAAAGAGCAGCTAAGCTGCTGCAAAAAATTGCAAAAGATTTGGGTAACGGCAATTGGATGTCTACACAGGCAACCGGTTATTCCCTTCTGGCTATCAGTAAGTATGTGGGCGATAATGCCCTTGATGACAAATTTACTTTCAATTATCAAATTGAAGGGCAAGAAGCTAAATCGGCAGGAGCACAGATTCCTATTTTTCAGTTGGAGCTTGATCCCGAGCAATCCAGAGATCAAAATGTATCACTCACCAACACCAGTGAAGGAGTGCTTTTTGTCCGTTTGATCGCTTCTGGCCAGCCGCTAATTGGCGACCAAACGCAGGCTTCCAACGATTTGAATATGTCGATCTCTTACAAAAATATGGAAGGAGAATCGTTGGATATCAGCAAGTTGACCCAGGGAATGGATTTTGTGGCAGAAGTCAAGGTTTCGAATCCTGGAAATAGAGGTATCAATTATCAGGAGATGGCACTCCATCAGGTATTTCCATCGGGATGGGAAATTTTGAATGCCCGCATGACGGATATTGAGGGGGTGAAATCAAGTACTCCCGAATACCAGGATATTCGAGACGACCGGGTTTATACTTTTTTCGATCTGCGTATGAATCGTCCCCAAACTTACCGGCTACAATTGAATGCCGCCTATCAGGGCCGTTTCTATCTGCCAACGATTTTCTGTAAAGCAATGTATGATGAATCGGTCAATGCCCGCAAACCAGGACAATGGGTAGAGGTGCTTAGTCCGGAAATCAATTAACTCCGAAGAGATAAAGAAATAAAAAAAGAAGGGAGGATTTTTAATCCTCCCTTCTTTTTTTATTTCTTTATCTCTTCGGAATTCATCACTTCACGCATTAATTGTTCTTCTTCGATGATATCCTCCAGAGTCTTTTTATCGAGCGGGTCTTCCTCCTCAATGCCGACGATTTTGAGTTCGGTACGACGGTTTTCCTGGTGTTCTTGTTCAGAGCAAGAGATGCCGTCGTCGCAGCGATTAGCCAAGTCCGACTCGCCGTAGCCTTTGAAGGTAAGTTTGTCATAGTCAATCAATCCGGATGCCAGGATGTAATTAACCGCTGACTCAGCGCGCTTTTCAGAGAGTTTCATATTGTACGAATCACTTCCTCGGGCATCGGTGTGAGAGCCAAGCTCTATGGTAACGCCCGGGTTGTCTTTCAAAACGGTAATAAGGCCGTCGAGTACCTCGGCCGCATCTTCCCGGATATCCCATTTGTCATAATCGTAATAGATATTATTGATCTTAAACGTTTTGTTAATCTCTACCTTTTCCAATCCGACATTTGCGAGGAAGGTACCCGTTTCGTGGCCGTGTGTCAGTACATCGGTTACTTCGGGAGCAAGTGTTCCAAGCCCCTCAAAGCAAAGAATGCAATCCTCTACATCTATATAAGCTTCGATTCGTTTAGTCAGATATCCTTTTTTACGAATCATGATGGTGTAGTGGTTTCCCTTTTCAAATCCAAAGTTGAAGGTAGGATAAGGAAAATCTTTTAAATCCAATTCTTGCTTGCGGGTTGTATTATTGTAAACCTCAATGCGGGCTCCGGTAATGGCATCGACTTGAGCCTGGCCTCTTTTTCCGGACTCTGCAATGGTTACGTCGAAGATATAACCGGGCTTGCGTTCCATTTCAATTTTGACAAAAGAGTTTTCTCCCTCCTCAAGACCAACAGTGGTTACATCAACTTCTTTGGTGAGAAACATTCTTTTATCTACTACTAATGTATATTCCTTACTTTTTGGGACTTCTACCATAAAGTATCCGTCCTTATTAGTCTTGGTTTCGGTAATGAATTCTCCGGTGCGTTTGTGTAGCACTTTGATCTTGGCATTTTTGACATACCCGCGGTTATCGGTTTCAAAAGTGTAGCCCTCAATGCCTGCCGTTTGAGCAAAAGTAAAAGATGCAAAAATGAAGAGGGTAAAAATCGAAAATAATGTTCTTCGTTTCATGGCGTAATAGTTTTGAATGAATGGGATTCGTTACGTGTCTTGGATTAACTTAAAAAATAACGTTTAAAAAATTGATCTTCAAGTTTTTTAAGATCAGATAGCGCTTTATAGATTAATACGGTTTTTTATAAAATTGTTACAAAAAACGTTCCATCATTGAATAATAGTAAAAAATTAGATATCGGCCTTTTTTCCCCTAAAGCACATAGTGAATTTTTTAAAGCGATAAATTTTTTGATTAGACGAAGATAACTTCCAATAGTGACACTCTTTCTTCTTTTTGCTCCTGGATAATAGATTCAAGGTACCATAATTAGGGTAGGAATGCACCTTTTTTCAATGAAAGTAAGCTTATTTTCTGCTCGATTAATCGTTATTTCACTTTAGAGGTAGGGTTTTTGGTAGAGTCAGATTCGAGAGGTTGAACGAAAAAGTATTCTACTGATTTAGGCGTATAATGAATAGATTCTACCAGCGTTGGGTATTCAGAAAGGCTGATAGGCAAGGAGTTATTCGGAGTTTCTGAGCCTTTAACTTGATTAAAATCGACGACTGCTTTAAACTGGTCTTTATGAATGGAATCGTAATTGCTTAGCCCAACGGTGCTGGATATTTTGATCTTTTCCGGGAATATCTTCAAGCTATCCGGAGCGTTTAAAATAGAAATGGGGATAAAAACGATTTTCTCGGTTATTTGCTCAACAGGAACCTGGATCATTACTTCTCCGGGATCCAGGGATAATTGAGTGGAAGCTGGAGGTATTAGTGGGATGAGTTTTTGGTAGGTAGATTGCAGATTCTCTAGTTTTAGCAAGGTAGTTTTCCATTGAGTAATGGTATCGGTAATAGAGCTGGGGCCTGTAATCCATACGCTATCTGGTGTTGTATAGACGGGAGCTTTTAGGTGGTATTGAGATGAAAAGGACAGTTCTGTTTGATGGATAACGGGAACGTTTATAGCTTTTTTGGGTTCCAGGCGAAGCTGCAGATATTCGGGGGAGACTTGGTTTACCTCAATGGTGTTGGGTAGTTTGGTGCGGATAAGGTCTTTCAATACATTACTACTAAAAGTATATTCTGGTACGTCAGGTAAATTTAGTTCGATGGTTTTTTTTGCAGAAAAATAATTACCGAGCAAATCCCAGCCATTGCCTTTTACGGTTGCTGTTATCGAAGATGGAGGCGTTTGCAAAAAGGTTTTATCCTGAGGTAACTGATAGGCTGCGTTCAAATTTAGGGTCGTTCCAAAATCCTGGGATAATTTGACTAATAACCAAAAAATGAGGGCTATACCAATGCAGATCATCAGAATAGCCCGGTCAGATTTTAGAAATTCCTGTATTTTCTGTTTATTTGGTCTTTTTATCTTTAGCTTCATAAATGGCTTCTGTCATTTCTTTCGAAATGGCATTTTTGGTCACTCGGATATTAGTTTTATTATCGACTTGTAAAGTCACAACGTTTTCTTCGATTTTTTGGATCTTTCCTAAAATACCACTCGTAGTAACAACGTTTTTGCCGCTGTCGAGTTCGTCAACAAATTTTTGCTGTGACTTTTGCTTCTTGGCCTGTGGCCGGATAATGAAAAAGTAGAATACACCTAAAATAAGCAAGGGTAACAATAAATTAAAAATATCCATGTAAGCTGATTTGTTTTAACAAAAATAAAACGCAAAGATACAAGGTGCAATCCATAATTAGTAATAGTTGACCAAATTAGTTGATTAAGTTAAGCGCCTTGTCAAATTAAATCACATATTAGATTGAGCGACTTTTGGACTTA
>CAZHOV010000134.1:0-15518 GCA_964534315.1 uncultured Saprospiraceae bacterium
GCCCCACCTATAGGTGTGCCACACGTATACGTGTGGCACACCTATAGGTGGGGCATCTCACCCACCAAGCAGCTCCTCCACCTACCGCGCCACATAAACCTCCTCCATCGCCTCCAGTAAAATCGCACACGCTTTCTTAATCTCTTCTTCGGTTATGATCAAAGGCGGAGCTATCCGCAATGACCGGTCATTGAATAAAAACCAATCGGTAATCAACCCTCTCGCCAAACACCCTTTAATTACCTTCGATACTTCTTCGAAGTTCCACAGCTCGACAGCTAACCACAACCCTGCACTACGCACGTCCAATATGGCAGGATGCTTTAATAATTCCAAAAATAATTGCTCCTTTACGTTTACTTGCTCAATGTAGGGCTCCTCTAACAAGGTCTGAAGGGTAGCCAAACCGGCAGCGCAAGTCACCGGATGTCCACCAAAGGTGGTAATATGCCCCAATACCGGATCAAAGCTTAATGTTCGCATAATTTCGGTACCAGCGACAAAAGCCCCTATGGGCATGCCGCCCCCCGTCCCTTTGGCCAGCAGCAAAATATCCGGAACGACATTATACTGCTCAAAGGCAAATAAAGTCCCGGTTCGGCCATACCCGGCCTGGATCTCATCGAAAATCAATAACGCTCCTACCTCATCGCAACGAGAACGCAACTGCTTTAAATAATCATTGACAGGTTTACGTATGCCCCACTCAGCCTGCACCGTCTCAACAATCACACAAGCCGTCTGATCGGTTATACGCTCCAAACAAAGGGAACAATTAAAATCAATATGTTTGATACCTGGCAATAATGGGCGGAATGGCCTGGTAAAATAATCGTCACTCATCAAACTGGCCGCCCCCTGTGTACTTCCATGATAGGCCCTGTAGCACGAAACTATCTCCGCTCTGCCCGTATACCGCTTTGCCAACTTCATCGCCCCCTCTGTCGCCTCCGTCCCGGAATTGACAAAATATACCCGGTCCAGATTGTCTGGCAATTGCTTGGTTAGTAAATCAGCCAACTGCACCTGAGGACTCATCACAAACTCCCCATACACAAGCGTATGCCAGTATTTTCCTAACTGCTCCCGCACCGCAGCCTCTACTCTGGGATGTTTATGCCCCAGTGAACTCACACCAATTCCCGCAATCAAATCCAAATAAGCATTACCCTCCGGATCGTACAAGTAAATGCCTTCTCCCCGCTCTATTTCCAGTAATAACGGTGCATCGCTCGTCTGCGCCAAATGTCTTAAAAATAATTGTCTGTTCGTCATTTAACTAAATAGGTTTTGACCAAATGTATCGAAATTTGGACAAAACCCATTCATTCAAATCGAAAGAATCTATTCCGATATGCCTAAAATACTGGGAGCTTTTGAAACCTTTCCCCTAAAACGTCCTGAGAATCACTCTCCAACCATCCATCCAGAATAGAGGAATAAATCCGTCGGAAATCAATATCGTAAATTAGGTCCCCCTTGTCCAAATGCTTTAAATCCGGCACCTGATTGTAAAACCCAGGCTTCTTCAAACCTCCACCTATCAAAAATACATTATTGGCCGTACCATGGTCTGTACCATTACTGGCATTCTGACTCACCCGCCTGCCAAACTCCGAAAAGGTCATGATCAACGTATCATCTAATAAACCATGCTGCTTCAGGTCTTTTACAAAGGCTTGCATCCCTTCTGAATATTGCTTCAACAACCTCGCCTGCACATTCTTCTGATTGGCATGAGTATCAAACCCGGAAAGACTAACATAATAGATTTTCGTATCGGTATCCGCCATAATCAATTCTGCAATCCTTTTCAAATCTTTCCCGAAACGGGAAGGCGGATAGGCCCCCTTCGATTCAACTTTCTTGGATTGTTCAAATAAATAATCAGCCGAAGATTGCGTATCGATCATGGTCTTATATAAATAAGCTACCGGCTCTTCCTGATCATACCCCTGCTGTCCTAAAGCTTCTAAAAAAGGATTTGAAGTCGCCTTCTTCAACCGCTTTGGATTCCCCATCGCAAAACCACTCCGTTCAGTACCTTTAACAGCCAGGCTCAAGCTATCATCCATCTCTAACACATGGTAAGCTTCTTCACAAGCTACACAATTACTATCTAGGTACCGCCCCAACCAGCCAGTCGAGAGATATTCATCCGAATTACTCGCTGTATGCCATATATCCATCGATCGAAAATGTGACCGATCGGGATTGGGATAACCTACGCTATTTATAATGCTGACCAACCCCTCATCGTATAATGCCCGTAAACCATCCATCTGCGGATGCAGCCCCAACTCGTCCGACAACGACAATACCTCATTTTTTGGTAAGGCTAAGGTAGGCCTGCTCCTGTAATATATATCATTTTGAAAAGGTACCACCGTATTCAACCCGTCATTGCCTCCTGACAGTTGAACCACCACCAGTATTTTTCCGGATCGGCTACTCTGCATCTTTCTCGCACTAAAACCTCTTAAAAAGTCTGGCACCATAAAGGCAGTAGAAGCAAGAGCAGACTGTTTGATGAAATTCCTTCTATTCATAATTTTGGGTATTGGGTATTGAAAAATTATTGATTATGAACTAACACAACTGATACTCCGGCAGATTCATTACCAGCCGAATCATCGTTTCTACACTGGATTCGGTAGAAGATTTCCGTACAAATTGCTTGATCATCACCCTATTGGGTTGACTGTTTGCCGGTAATAAATAGTTAATAAGCTCATCCAAAAAATCGTCAGGAGCCATCGATTCATAAACTTGAAAAAATGGTTTCAAATCGATAGAAGCTTGTAGCGATTTTAAGCCTTTCCGCATTTTTGGCTCTTCTGCCCGTTCTTTTAACCGAATATCCACTTCGGCCGCATCAAATAGGATATGAACCAAATTGAGCCTCAACATAAGCGTAGCATTGTCGATCCAGCTTTTGCCGCCCGGCCATCCGGCAACGTTGGGCGGAGCAAATAATACCTGCCCCAAGGCCTTCTGTGCAAAAACCAGACTGAGGGGCTCGCTAAAGGAGACCCGCAATGCTCTTATCATCCCTGCAATCAGCTCAACGGGAGACTTGATCTTTACCCCAATGTTCACCGACTCGTAAAACCACTCCGACTCAAAAATCCCACGCAATAGGGTTTTGATATCATAATCCGAACGGTAAAATTGATCGGCTAATACACTCACATGACGGTCGTTAACAATCGGATTGACAAAAAAACGGTACGCTTTGCGAGCGATAAACTCAGCAGTTTTTGGATTCTCCAAAATAATGTCAATGATCTCATCACCATCAAACTCACCAGTCTGTCCCATAAAGACCTTTTGTCCGTAATCGTGCTGAAACTTTCTAAACACAAATTCGCCCTGAAGATTACTTGACCATCCGGTAAAAGCTCTCGCTGCCTCTTTGATATCCTGTTCGCTGTAATTCCCCCTTCCAATAGTAAAGAGCTCCATCAATTCTCTGGCAAAATTCTCGTTGGGTTGACGCTTTTTATTCTGCTGGTTGTTCAAAAAACGAATCATTGATACATCCCGGGCCATGGCTTTTACCAAAACCCGAAAGTTGCCAAAAGCATGCTCCCTGATACTCTCCAACTGCGCAGCAGCCAGCTTAGCCAGCTTCGTCGTACATGCAAAATGCCCATGCCAAAAGAAACACATCTTTTCCAGAAAACAAGACTCCCCGGGATCCCCCATACGCATCACCCAATCGACATTCTGCCGCATCACCATCTTCCGCTCCTCCTTAACTCGCTCCTTAAACGCTTCCCGGTCTCCCCGTTCAGGCAATTCACTGTCGATAACCAATCGCTTATTCTGAAACGAAGCCGCATCAGCCTGCTTCATCAAATAATCTAATGCTCTTTCAAAGGTCCACCCCCGAACCTCCTTCCACTCCTCCAAACTAAACCCAAACCCCGCCCGGCTGTACAAATGCTTGATTTTTTGAATTTCTTCCATGTGAATATTAAATGGTTTTGGTATTGAATTAATAACTGTTCCAGGAGCGTTGCCGCCTAGCTCAGGGAATGTCAGTCCTTCAAACGGATCTGGTTGTCTGGTCCTCTGGTCCTCATGTCTTGATCTGGTTGTCTGGTCCTCCGGTCCTCTTGTCTTCCCGTCTTCCCTCCATTTCGACCCTCTGCTTCGCCTTCAGGTTTAATCCTTAACGATGGTATTAACGTTTCACTAACAAAATAAAAAGACAAAAAACTGTTAATTTTGCTTTTTCAACGTTTTTTATTAAACTCAACTACAACTTACTTTCATGAGGAAACTGACATTTTTTAGCTTCGTTTTTTTAATTTTGATCGGATGCCAGAACGATCCGGCCACAAGTGGAGTAGCACTTACTCCCGAGGGGCTTAAATCTGAAATTGATACCTGGAAAATGAAGGTCTTGAGTAAAGAACCGTTGAGTAAAGATTCTGTAATGACACTCATTGACAAACACGAGCTTTTTGCCGATTCTTTTTCCAAAGATACCCTGGCACCAATTCTGCTTTATGATGCAGCGGAGTTTGCCAAAAAAATCAAGGAACCTGGTCTCGCTATTAAACTTTGGGGCCAATTGCAAAGGGATTATCCTGGTCATGAGAAGGCGCCCTATGCGCTCTTCCTCCAGGGGTTTACTTTTGAGAATGATATTAAAGACGAGTTCAATGCCAAAAATTATTACCGGCATGTAATGAACCGCTATCCAAGACACCCGTTAGCCAGACAGGCGCAACTGGCTTTGGATAATATGGAAAAGAGCCCTGAAGAATTGATCAGAAAGTTTAAAGAAAAAAATCAGCAGTAAGAAATTCCTTAACAAATAGACCAACCGACGGCCTGACATTCCGTTTAGTACTTAAATAACTATTATTCTAAAAATAAAAAAGAAACAATTATATGAAAAAGCTATTCATCATCGCCCCATTATTATTTTTATGTAGCTTCCTGTTAGGACAGGGCATTGAGTTTTTCCATGGCACCTGGAACGAAGCCCTGGAAGAGGCCTCCAAACAAGGTAAGATCATCTTCGTTGATGCTTATGCCGTCTGGTGCGGCCCATGCAAAAGGATGGCCAAAAACACGTTCACCAATAAAGAAGTAGGAGACTTTTACAACCAAAACTTTATCAATATGAAGTTGGATATGGAAAGGGGAGAAGGGCTCACGTTCAGAAAAAAATACCCGGTTTCTGCTTTTCCTACTCTATACTTTATCGATGCTGACGGAGAAGTGGTTCAAAAAGCCAAGGGTGCATTAGATGCTAACCGTTTTCTAAATCTGGGCAGAACTGTTTTGGGTAATATCGATAACAGCGGTAAATATGCCGAGGCCTATGAAAATGGAGACCGAGACCCAGAGCTGATTTATAATTACGTCCAGGCTCTCAATCAAGCAGGAAAACCCAGCCTGAAAATTGCCAACGAATATTTACTAACCCAAAAAGACCTGACCTCCGAATTTAATCTCCTCTTTATCTTTGAAGCAGCGGTCGAAGCAGACTCCAGGATCTTTAATCTAATGACGCAACACAAAGATAAGATCATTGCCTTAGAGTCCGAAGAAGCTTTCCACCAAAAAGTCTATAATGCTTGTAATGCAACTGCCAAAAAAGCAAATGAATTTCAAATTGAAGAACTGCTTGATGAAGCTAAGACTAAAATGGCCAAATTCTATCCCGATAAATCGGAAGAATTCGCCATCAAGGCAGACCTTACCTTTTATAAGGAAACCAGAGATATAAAAAACTACCTCAAAGCATCAAAATCTTTCGCTAAAAAAATCGCCCAAGATGATGCTTCCCTTCTTCACGAAGCAGCTACCAACATTCAAGAAAGCTTCAAGAATGAGGATAAAGCGATGAAAATGGCTGAAAAATATGCCGAAAAGGCCGCTGAAAATGGAGGACTCGCCAAGTATTATTTGACCTATGCAGAAATCCTATACCAAAACGGTAAATCTGATGATGCCCTCCAGGCTGCCAACCAATCGCTGGAATTAGCATCCGAAAACCCGACCGAAAAAAGAGAAGCCTTGTTTTTAATCGAAAAAATAAATGCCGGATAGTAAACGAAAAGAGGCTGGCCCAATTTCATGAGCCAGCCTCAAAATACATAGTGTAACGTTGAGTGTTGTACGTTTAAGTTTCTTTTTATAAAAATAACGTTATTATTCTTTCCTTCAAAAGAATAATATGTCAAAAAAAAGCCCGGCATGAAGCCGGGCCAATTGAAAGTGTTTTACCATTGGAAAGAGGACCATCCCAATTCTTTTGTAAAAACTTTCAAGGGCTTACTAAGCTTTTTTTCAGTCTTCATTTTCTTTTCCTCATTTGATTTTTTGATTTTCTGTTTGATAGCAAACAAGCTATGGGGTACCCGTCAGCTATCATTGATAGTAATGAGTCCAATTCCAAAAACGTGACATTGCCTTAGCAAAAGTTTCTGTTTTGTCGTTATTTAATATTGAAAAGTAGTTGGAGAAGAATCTGGCAGCACTGGAATGCTTTATTGGATGGTAAATTTACCTATGGTAAGGGGCTCTTCTGTGGAAGAAAATAGAAGTAAATAGTAATAAAGACCTGGATCTAAATCCAGCTTTCCGCGAAAAGAAAACCGGTAGGTCTCCCCTGCTTTTTCAAGGGACATTTCCTGAGCTAACAGGTATCGGGCATTTTCAAAATCTGATGGCTTGTTAGATAGAATAATCAATTGAAGATGCTGCTCCTCCTGCAACACTCCCGACAGGGTTCCCTCAAGTCGAAATTCAGGTTTTTGATTATCTGTCCCGGTCAATTCGGAAGTTACCTGGTTTAGCTCCAGATTGGTGGTAGCATCTCTAAAAGGTGTATTTATAAACTGCTCGAGGTAGAGGTTAGGAATAAAAGCGCGTTCATTTTTAGGTCTCGATGGTTTCTCTGTCCGTGTAGTTTCTTTTTCAAACAAATCGACACTATCGGCCATTTTACTTTCTGGAGCTTTCTGGGCATTTTTTTCTAAAAAAACTTCCCCCATGTTCGAAGAATCTATAAAATAAGAATTTTCTTCGGGTTGATTCATCTCCTTAGAGGTAGCAGCTTTTGGCGGATTCGCCAAAGAGGAAATTAGAAAAAATACAAAAAACAAGAATATGACAGCGCTTCCAATCAGAAAAATATGGGTTTTCTTAGAAAATAGAGCAGTTACCTTGGCCGATTTCGATCTTTTTACCACTGCTTGCATCACCTCTACCTCCCTGCGCAACCGGGGATCTTTCAATAGCTCCAAGTGAAACGCCGCCAACTCCTCTTCGCTCATTTTTCCAAGGAGGTACCGCTCAATTTGCTCTTCCTGTATATTTCCTCCAGACGTCATATCAATATGGTGTTTAAGGATTTTAGTATCATAGCCTTTACTTTTTCTAAAGCTCTTTGTTTTCTTTTTCTACAAGCACTCGGTTTAATATTTAACTCCTCCGCAATGTCCTTAAGCTCTTGCCCATTATAAAATTTTTCCAATAACTCCTGATCCGCTTCCTCTAACTGGGCCATTGCTTTTAGCACGTCTGCAAATAAGGTCATCTTTTGCTCATCAAATTCGTTTTCCTCTCCTTTAATGTGCTCAACCAGCCAATTAAGCTGATCTTCCTCTGTGTTTAAAAAGCGCTTTTCTAGTTTGTATTTTGCGACGCCCTCTTTTATTTTGTATCCCACAATAGTAATAAAAGCTGCTTCTACATTGCTGTAAGACCGAAAACTGCCATCGGGTAGCAATTCCAAAAATTTAACCAGGCTTTCACTAAAAACTTCTTCGATGAAAAGTTTGTGCGATTGACGGGAAAACAGATAAATATAACTGGTACGCCTCCTTATGAGCGGTACACCTTTCTGCCTGAATTTTTTGATCAACCAATGCCATACCTTACTATCTTGTTCCTTCAACTGCTTAAGAAACAATTCAAAATGATCGTCTGGTTGATATCCTAAATCGTCCAATTATATATAGTAATGGTAAACTTACGTGAAATGTGACTTTTAAATCTGTTTTTTTGAAAGGATAATAAAGATATTAATCCACCTTCTTTTTCCGGAAGAACTCAAGCAAGCGATATTTATCTTCATTGTATTTTTGTTCAAAAGCTTCCCTGTCCGCATATAAATTATCACTAAATAAAATCCCTAAGGGCTCAAAGGCTGGTAAATGACTAAAAACTACTTTTAATAAAGCCGCAGTAGGCAGTGATAAGATCAAACCGGCGACCCCCCAAATGGCCCCTCCAATAATTAATGCCACAATAACTACAAATGGATTGATATTTACGCTAGACCCCACAATGCGAGGCGTAATAAAATTTCCTTCAATTTGCTGCACCGTAAAATATAAGGCTACCACTGCTGCCGGCTGCCACATCGTCCCTGTAGTTGCCAATGCATACAGAAAAGGGAGCGTCCCTCCAAGCGTCGTTCCGATGTATGGAATGATGGCCATAAATGCTGCCAAAAACCCCCAAAAAAAGGCATAACCTATTCCAATAAAATAAAGCCCCAAACTATTCAATACCCCCAATATCAAAATGACAATCGATAAACCATACAAGTATTTTTGTGTCACCTGTTGCAAATCTTTTACCAATTGTGCTCCTCGCTCCCGCTGCTCGTCATAAAACTGATATAAAATGAAATTGCGCAACGAATCCCGGTAAAAAAGAAAAAAGGCCGTATACAAAAACGCTAAAAAAGCTCCCGCCAAAAAGGAAGTAGATGTACTGATGCTCCCCTGAACGATCGAAAGCGGCGCGTCAATAATATTGGAAAAGTTTTGTTTGATCCATTCTTCTGAATTGTCAATAGTTACCCCCCAGGTCGTATCCATATACCTCAATAACGTATCCACTCCATTTTTTACCTGATCAGCAATATTTGGCAGATTCTGAATCACATAAACAAACTGTACAGTAAATAAGGATATAGCCAACAATAAAACACTGATCACCAGAATAAAAGTGATGATTATCGAAAAGATCCGGTTTTTAACAAACCGCTCTATGAAGGTCGCTAAGGGTTTTAATACCAAGCCAAAAAGGATGCTAAATGCTATGGGGGTAATGATCGATTTCCCGATGATCAACAAATAAACAAATGCAATAAGAATGATCAAGATGGCTGCTAAGCGCTGAAAATCAAAGATATACTTTTTCATAATTTAGGGTTTCCCAAATATAGAATAAAACTTACAGGAATGGAATAAATATTACCGGAACCTTTATAATGTCTTCAAAAAGCATCCTTACTGCCAAAATAGAGGCTGACAAGCCTTATCTTAATGTGTGTTTCTCTTTTGCTATTTCCGCACTACCAGATAATACTTATTGCGGTTGCTATCTCTTCGTCCCATATCATCCACCTCATAATTGCTGGTGACACTATTCAAGCCGGTAACTCCTTGTTCTTTGAGGTCTTCAAGCCAGGTATCCGAATCTACAAAAACATTGTCGAGTTGAGCATTGGTGAGGTTGGCACCGGTGAAGTTGGCATCTCTTAGGTCAGCACCGCTCAGATTGGCGTAAGAGAGGATAGCGTTTTCCATATTGGCATTCGTAAATTTAGCGTCGATAGCAATGACCCCGCTGAGGTTGGCTCCTTTCAAATCGGTGTTACGGAAGTTGGCCTGGGCCAAATAGGCACCTTTCAAAGACGCACCTCCGAGATTGGAAGTTTCCAGATTGGTACCTTTGAGGTTGGAGCCGTTAATACTTACTCCGGAAAGGAAGACCCCGTCGAGTTTTAAGCGTTCCAGATCGGCGTTATCAAATTGAACTTTGCTAAAAATTTTGGGGTAAGTTCTTTTTTGGTCCAGGTCTTTATTGACGAGAAAAAAGAGTAGATTACCGCGTTCGGGACTGACCGTGAGGGAATCCGTTTCTTTATAAGCTTCCATCTGAACAACGCTATTGGCGATATTGCGGATGACATTATCTTCTTTGTTATTCTCAAAGCGGCCGCTATTGCCCCTAAGGCTGTTGTTGATCTGTCCTTTTATGCTTGTCAACAGGTATTGGTATTCGCCTTTTTTATCTGTTTTTTTGCTCTCTTTTAGTTGGTCTTCGATTAGTTTATTTTGGGCTTCCATTAACATGCTATGGCTTTGGACGACTCTATTCTGCTCTTCGAGCAGGTTATTTTGCCGACTGAGGAGGAGGGTTTGCATGATCAGGATGATGGCTGGTATGAGCGCGATGGTGAGCCCGAGTATACCGATCCGGGTGAGGCGCCAGATGACGTGGGCAGTGACTTCGGCCAGGGTATCTTTGGAAACGCGTTTTTCGGGAATTTCATTAAAAAGTTTAAAGAGACTTTTCTTGAGTCTTCGACCAAGGACGACTCCGGCACCTAGCCGCCCCAGCCAGTAGCGTCGTCTCTTTTTCTTTTTGGAAGAAGCCTCTTGGAGCGGAGCTTTGGTGAGTTGTTGAAGCAATTGTTCATTTTCCTCCCGAAGCATTTCGACTTCGCGTTCCAGTTGGCGGATACGTTCGTTTTGAATAGGGTCGGACATTGTTTGGCAATTTCGTTTGCCTAAAATTAGGGAAAATGTATTGAATTTCTTTAATATAACTAAAAAAAGCAGACCGTTCGGGTCTGCTTTTTTTAGTTATATTAAAATTAATCTGTTAGGCCTGGGGCAAGATCACAATTTTCTTAGAAAGCACTTGATTTCCCTGTCGGATATTGAGGAAATAAGCACCTGGTTTGTTACCATTTAGATTCAGTTGGTCGTTGAAATAACCGTCAAATTGGTTGATGTTTTGGCTGTAGATCGTTTTTCCGTTGGAGTCAAACACCTGGATGGTAGTAGGTTGTGCATTTCCTTCGAAAGTAACATTCAACTTGCCAAAAGTAGGGTTCGGGAATGCTTTATAGTTGATGAGTTGAAGACCATTATTTTCTTCCAAAACGGGAGCTTGTTCTTCTTCCTGCTTAGGTGCTTCTCTTGGAGTAGCAGGCTCTTCCGGTTGCGCTTCTTCAAAAACGGGGGTATATTCGTCAATCGTGATGTCTTTGCGGTCACAAGCTTTGAATTGAGCGTTGACGTCCATGATTTGGCCATCCCGATTCACCTTTAACACGAAGTTATCTCCGGGATTGTGTTTGTTGCGTTCGGTGAGTAATTCATTGAAAGAGTTGGTTGTTACGCCATCTATTCCAAGGATAATGTCGCCATCTTGTACATCAGCTTCGTCAGCAGGGGTGTCATCGATAATACCTGTTACTTTAACGCCTTTACCGTCTACGCCGCGTCCTCCGCAATAAACACCGATGAAAACTTTACACGGATTTCGGTCGCTCTTGGAATAGGTAAGGGTAGCAAACGTTTGGCCTTGCTTTCCGTCCCGTAAAAAGTTGATCTGGATTTGATCGCCAGGCTCGAATTTAGCCAATGCCTTGCTTAAGTCGTCATTATTCTTCAACGTAAATCCTTCGATAGATGTGATGATATCTCCTTCTTGAAGTCCCGCAGCTTCCGCTCCTTTCCCAGAAACTACTCCGTTGATCATTACTCCGCTGTTGCCCTTTGCCGTTCTTGGATAAACTCCCAAGAAAGCTTTAGAACCTCCATTATTGGAGTAGGAATAAGAATAATTGTAGTTATAATCATAATTATAATGATGACCCTTCGGTGCTTTGTGGGCCTTTTCGTCAATTTCGGCAAGTTCTTTTTCAAGTTCTATTTCCAGATTGAGGAGTGTAACTTCAAGTTCTTTAAGTTCAGCCTCTAATTCTTTAAATTCCTTTGAGTCGAGGGAAGTTTTTGGTGCATCAGATTGAGCAAAGATCCCGGTAGTAAAAAAGAAGGCTAGACAAGCGAATAAAAGTGTAGTTGTTCTTTTCATTTTAGATATTATTTGGATGAAAAAATGATGAGAGATAGTTCAAAGACAACTACTTTTTTTGAGTGTTGCAAATTTTAACATTGTTTAACGTTTTATTAAAAAATGAGATAAGGCACTACTGGCTGATAACCAAATTTATGCAAGGAAACGTTTGAAATCACAAGTTTTTTTCCGATTCCAAACCATTAAAATGGTGGATAAATAAGAGATCAGACAAAAAATAAGGAGAATTATAAATATTGAGTTGCAGTGTTTTACCAAAAGGTAATTATTATATTTTCATTGCAACCGATCGAGTATTTTTTACACTCCTTATCTAGAAAAAATAACGCCGAAAACTACAAAGAGAACATTTAGAAATCGATACATTATAATTTGATCGTGATTTACTTATTTAGATATTTGCGGTTTTATTTCAATTCAGTAGTGTCGAACGAAAATTTATTCACTTGAATACTTATTTAAAGATTCTTATCACTCTTTGTTGCTTTTTCTTCTTTACCCTTGAACCGGCAGCGCAAAAAGACAGTACAAAGTTAGGGGTTAAGGTGCTGAATAACCTCGATTCTTTACGCGATTGGAAAATGCGGATCGGAGGGGTCAAAATCACACCTTACATTGCACCGGCTTATGCTCCCGAAACGCAGGCTATGCTTTCTGCTGGCGGGTTGATTACCTTTAAGATCCAAGAACACAATCCGTTTTTGGAGCGGTCCTCTATCGCCATATCGGGCGGCTACAGTACCAATAAATCGTTATTAGTTAGTATAAAATCGACTATTTATGGTCGAAAGGATCTCAATCGGGCTATTGGCGAGTGGTGGTTGAGGGACATGCCCGATCATTACTGGGGAGTAGGGTATGAAAATGGAAGGCTGGTGGAGCAGGGAGATTCGACTACGTTATACCACCGCCACTGGTGGCGCTTTTGGGAAAAGGTGATCCGGCAGTTAAAGCCCAATGTTTTTGTAGGTGCCGTTGTCGATATCAATCGCACGAAAGCGAGTAGCCTAAATCCACGGATGCGGGAGGACCCGGAAATTTTGGAACATGGCACCAATATACGAAATTCCGGCTTGGGAGTTGTTTTTCAGTATGACAGCCGGGACATGCGCATGAATGCCTATAAAGGGATGTTGCTTGGGGTTGAAATGACCTTTTATGGTAATTTTTTTGGGGGAAACCATGTATTCCAGGTGATGGAACTGGATTACCGCCAATACAAAAAGATTAAGCGGGAGCGCAGTACCCTGGCCTGGCAGATCAAAAATCGTACGACCTTTGGAGACGTACCCTGGCCGGAGTTATCTTTCCTGGGTACTCCATTCGATCTCCGGGGCTATTTTTGGGGGCGCTACCGAGATCGCGTTTCAGTCTTTGGCCTGGTAGAATACCGGCAAATGTTTAGACGGAAAAAGCCCAATAAAAAAGGGAGCTACGATAGCAGAGCAGGCTTTGCTGTGTGGACGGGGGCCGGATCAATTGGTTCCGGATTTGATGACTTGGTCTACTGGCTTCCCAGCGTAGGGGTAGGCTTCCGCCTGGAGGTGCAACCCCGAATGAATGTGCGGTTGGATTTTGGGGTAGGAGTAGAATCTACCGGTATTTATTTGAGCTTTTCAGAGGCTTTTTAGACACCCTCTAATAAAAATTCTTTTTTTCTCTTGCCATTTTTCTCAATAAGGGGCTGCATCGGTAGCGGTCTTCATGGTACTCATCGTAGAGGGCATCAAGCTCCTCCACACATTGCTTAATCCCCTTATCATCAGCCCATTGCAATAAGCCTTTAGGATAGTTTACGCCTTTGGTCATCGCCAGATCAATATCCTCCTTGGTGGCAATATTAAGAAAAAGGGCATCAGCGGCTTCATTAATGAGCATAACAACAATGCGATCAAGGACTTGACGCCCCAACTGCTCATTTTTATCAGGAGCAGGATGTTCTGCTCCGTCTGCGTAGTCATAATATCCCCTTCCCGATTTACGTCCCAGATAGCCAGCTTCCGCCATGCGTTTTTGAGTAAAAGAAGGCTTATAGCGAGGGTCGTAGTAGAAAGATTCAAAGACGGTTTCTGTTACTTTGTAATTGATATCATTTCCAATATAGTCCATTAGGGTGAAAGGCCCCATGCGGAACCCTCCGAGTTCGGTTACCGCCCAGTCAATAGTCGGAATATCGGCAATGCCTTCCTCCAAAATACGAAGCGCTTCGCCGTAAAAAGGACGCGCTACCCGGTTGACGATAAAGCCGGGGGTGTCTTTAGCAATCACGGTTAACTTGCCAGTTTGATCGATTATTTTTCTGGACTGTTCCAGTATTTCCTGACTCGTTTGTACCGCAGGAATGATCTCCACCAGTTTCATCAGTGGAGCCGGATTAAAAAAGTGGATACCGATAACACGGGAAGCCTTCTCACAAGCCGCAGCGATAGAAGCAATAGAAAGGGAGGAAGTATTGGAGGCTAAGATACAGTGTTCATCAACAATATTCTCTAACTGCCCGAATACATCTTTTTTTATCTTAATGTCTTCGATGATTGCTTCGATAACCAAATCGCATTCGCTATATGCATAGATGGAATCAACAAAGTAGATACGCCCGAAAATAGCCTTTGCCGTCGGATCGTCCAACCTGCCTTTTTCCACTAGTCGATTCAGTATTTTTTGCAATTTTTTACTAGCTCTTTCCAGTGCTTTAGGATTGTTGTCGTAAAGCATCACTTCGTGGCCGGCCGTTGCAAAAACTTGTGCAATGCCGGTACCCATTGATCCGGAACCGAGTACGCCAATTTGCATTTTTTCTTTTTTGGTACAAGGAACAAGAGAAAGGGAAAGCCCTTATTGATTACTCATTGTACCTTGAAAATTAAAATTAACTCCCCTTAAATTCGGGTTTTCGTTTTTCTAAAAAGGCATTGACGCCTTCTTGATAATCATCGGTTAGTGCTGCCGTTGTTTGGTATTGTTCTTCAATAGCCAGTTGATTTTCCAGAGAATTTTCGAGTGATCGGTTGAGAGCTTTTTTGGTTAGCGCCAATCCTTTAGTAGGCATTTTAGCCAGCTTTTCAGCCAGCGATTTAGACTCTTCAATAAAATCATCATCAGGTAAGGCTTTGTAAATCATGCCGATTTGTTCGGCCTCTTTCGCCGATACCCGGTCGCCCAGCATCATGAGTGCTGAGGCTCGTTGGAAGCCGATCAGTCGGGGAAGGAAAAACGTACCTCCGCTATCCGGGATCAATCCGATTTTGCTAAAGGCCTGAATAAAAATTGCGGATTCGGTAGCGACGACGATATCGCAGGCAAAGGCAATATTGGCCCCCGCACCAGCGGCTACACCGTTGACGGCAGCAACTACCGGTTTTTCCAGATTTCTTATCTTTAGTATAATAGGATTATAATGTTCGCTTACGATCTTGCTGAGTTCCGGACCGTCTTCTGCTATTGCTTCCTGTAGGTCCTGGCCTGCACAGAAGGCTTTACCCATACCGGTTAGGTAAACTGCCCGGACTTCCGGATCTTCGGCACATTGAGCGAGGTAGCCCTGAAGGCTCATAGCCATTTCTTTGACAAAGCTATTGTATTTTTCTGGCCGGTTAAGCGTAATATATGCCACATTATTAATGACTTCAAAAAGAATGGATTCC
>CAZHOV010000135.1:0-15327 GCA_964534315.1 uncultured Saprospiraceae bacterium
CGCTTACTTGAAAAACTAGGACACCTTCTCCGATAGGAATTGAACTTGTGCAGTAACTATTCAGCATAACCTGGAAATTACCTTTTCTGTCTTTGTTCGCCCCGCCCTAAAGGGCGCAAAGGCAGAAAACGCGCTGGCTCCCTTCAGACCTTATGTTTGAAAAAAATATAGGATTCAAGTAATTTTAGAGTCATCACAAACTAAAAAAAATGACTGTTGGTAATAGAGTGGAACAGAAATTCCGGTAGCTCAAGGCTCTCTATTTTTTTCTATCAAATCCCCCTGTGGGCAAAGTGAGGGGGATTGAACAGGAAAAAAATGGCCTAAATTGAAAAAAGTGGTTTGATACATTAAGAGATGTTTTCAGACACCCCCTATCACATTTTATGTGCAGAAGTGAAGAGTCGATCCCAGTGAATGCCATTAGACATACTGCCATTTTTAGTAGAAAACCATATAAATAATGGCTTTCCTACGATATGGTCAGCCGGAACAAAGCCCCAGAAGCGGGAGTCTTCTGAGTTGTGCCGGTTATCTCCCATAGCCCAGTAATAATCTTGTTTGAAGGTATAGGAAGTAGCAGGTTGCCCGTTAATCGTATACTGTCCGTCTTTCATTTCAAAATCATTATCTTCATAGACGTTGATAATTCTTTTGTACAAAGCGATATTCTCGGGTTTAAGCTCGACGGTCTGCCCTTTTTTAGGCACCACCACTGGCCCGTAATTATCGATCGTCCAGTCAGGAAAATGCTTGGGGTCATGTGGAAATAAACGGGTAGGGTCTTCAGATACAGGGTAGCGTTCCACTACTATGTTCTCGTCCATCGCCTTTATCTGTTCAACTTGCTTATTAGTCAGGTTATAAATACCTTTTGAGGGGTTCTTATTCAATGAAATTTCTGACAAATTAACTCCAAACTGATCTAATTGCTTCCGGTTAATAGGCACTTTGGGAGAGCTGACGAGGTATCGAAACTGTATATTTGTTGGATTTTCCTGGGGTTTATCGTTTACATAAACCTGCTGATCTTTGATCTCTATTTTATCCCCTGCTATAGCAATGCAGCGTTTAATGTAATGGTCTTTTTTATCGATTGGTCTGGTAATTAGCTTCTTGGTTCCGTTCTTGATAGCGCGATGATAGGTGGGGCTTTGTTGCTGAATATTTCCTCTCCGGTAATCATAAATAGACCAGGTGCGATCAGCAAAAACATAGACACTATCGCCTTCCGGAAAGTTGAAGACAATGGGTTCGTTGCGATCAATTTCCTCCAGAGCGGGAAGGCGTGTCATTGGCAAGTTGGGCTCTTCGATGTAGGATTCTCCTCCAACCAACGGCACCACATTATGAAGGAGCGGAATCATTAAAACGGTCTTGGGCGTGCGAATGCCATAATGGGCTTTGCTGACAAAAAGGAAATCACCTACCAATAGTGACCCTTCCATAGAAGAAGTCGGAATCTTATAAGCCTCAATGAGGAACATTCGAATAAATGCAGCGGCAAAAACAGCGAAAATGATTGCTTCAGTCCATTCGCGTCCCTGGCTCTTTTTATAGGGATTTTTCCGTTCGAGCTTTTGAACTTTATATTTATCACCTTTACTCTTCAGGTCCTTTAGCTTTGCATTGAAATCCCGCTCTTTAGCCCATGATGGGCCCTCGTATTTTTCTTTAGAGGAATAGCCGAGGTAAAAGAAAATTGCGGGCGCGAATATTACAGCTAACGCCGCATGTTCGAATTTATATTTTCCAAATGATCGTACTAATTGAACGCATAACCCCACGTAAATAAAAATGTTAACAATAGGAAATAACAACCAGGCGGCGTGCCACCCTGAACGACCGATCAGCCGGGCCATAACCACAAAATTCAAACCGGGAACCAAGGCTTTCCAGCCGGCCTCACCAGCTTTCTCAAACACTTTCATTAAGCTGATGCTCAGTAAAATATAGGAAATGATCAGAAATATCAGTATGCTCACTTGCTTAGTCTATTTTTTGAAGTTTGTAGAAAAAATTTTCCAAAACGGTACAAATATAACGGAAAAAAGCAAGATCAAGCATTCAAAGGAACGTAAGCAGATTTTTTATAGCGTAATTTTCGACGGGATAGGGATAAAAATCTATAAGTTAACAGCAGTTTAAAAATCTTCAAATAAAGCTATTTACAGCATATAGCTTACAACTTTATTTGATAACATCTCCTTCAATGTAGAGAATTTCAGGTTTGCGTTGTCCACTAAAATAGACCTTTATTTTCTTATAAAAATAACCCTCATCGCGAGCATCGTATTCTACTTTAATCAGGCCCTGCTCGCCCGGCGCTACGGCAGCGTCTTCCCAATCGGGAGAAGTGCAGCCGCAAGAGGCCCGCACATTATCTACCCAAAGAGAGTCTTTACTAACATTCCTATATCGAAAGTTAAAGGTTTGGGGTTTTTCATGACGTAGCGATCCGAAGTCATGAGTGGTTTCAGTAAGCCATTCGACTTTTGACTCTTTACTCATCAACACTAAGGTGCTGATAACCAAAAAAGAAAGAAGTATTTTCATAAAATTAATGAATTTCTATTGTCAATTAGAACGAACGGCTTACCGAAAAAGTGTGGAATTACCATTCGTAGTTGCTCAGGTAAGCCATTAGTTTACCCTGAGCTTCCATGGCCACCAGACCTACCCCTTTTTTGTAATAGCTGAGCATGCTTGAGTCCCCTGTATCCATTTTCAGCACCATGCAATCTGTGTAGGTTTTTTCTGGAGTTTTAATGGAAGCATTGAGATCAACAATCTCTACTTTACTCCCTTCGCTGTCCCAATTCTGACCTACTTCCAAAGAGTTGGGCAAAAATATAAATTCTTCATCGCTAAGCTTTTCATTGAAGCCAAGAATAGTACCATCAGCTGCTTTTCTGACATAGGATGTTACGGAAAAACCAGACTCAGCTCCTTTTTTTGTGAAACTCTCCGATCTTATCTGGAAATAAGACTGTCCGTTTACTTCGCGCATGTCATCCATTACCTCAACTTTAAAGTGAGCTTCTCCGGATTGATTAAAATCTCCATAATATTCGTATTGCCAGGACGCTCCTTTCTTGATCGGGAAATAATCTTGAGCAACAACAGAAGACATTGTAAATACTGCTACAAATAGCGTAGCCAAAAGAATTCTCATAAAATATAATTTAAATCGTTTAGAAATAGCATTGTATTACGCCCAATCCTTCCATTCTTCGGATACCCGGACAGGTTCCCAGGTGTGATCAGCTAGCAGACGAACGGAAGCGATGAATTGGTAAGGCGGATTTTTTCCCCATTCTTCAGGAGCAACGATAGAAAGGACGTTTTCTCCGCTAGACTTAACGTATAGGTGATAGATTTTATTGATCAGCGGTTTGATACCTACAGAAGCTTTATAGATCCGTTCGGAAATCTCCACCCGGTTTTTTATGGATCTGGCCTGTTGAGCCAGTAACTCAATTTGTTCCCGGATTTGATTGAGTTGCATATCCGTCTGTTCATACATGGCCTCTACCGCTAATCCTTTTACTCGGCCGCGGTCGATGGGTTTTATCAACGCACTACCTACATTGCTGGCATAGGGTAAAAAGTTAGGATTTTCAGCAATCTTATCCGGATCGATCGGGTTTTCGAATTCCTCTTCTTTCTTGTTTTCCATTAAACAATAGTTTTTCATAACAAATGTCTGAAAATATAACGAAAAAGGAAAGATTTGGTTGTGAAATAGGTATGCTGTATAACAGGAGAGCAAACGAGAAAACGCAAGGAACGGTCTGAAAAAAATCACTTCTGATCGTTTATAAAAAAAGGGTGGCCAAAAACGCAGCAGGCGATTTCAGCCACCCTCGATTGGGTCGATTAAGGGAAGACTTTATTTGTTTGGGTTTCGAGATCTAGTCTAGACTAGAGAAAATTAATCCGGTCTCCTCTTTTCTAGCTTTTTATACTTCCCTGTTACTATTTTATTTTAGTTTAAACGAACCAGTACCGGCCAGGTAGCCTTTATTATAGATCTCCACCTCGTAAATGCCTTCTGTCATTGGATTCGATTGTTCCCAGATCGTGCAGGCATCGAGGTTGTCATTGGCGTATTCTACTTCTTTAACTTTGGTAAAGCGAATTTTTTCCTGAGAAGCATTATTGGTCATCACACCAGAGCCCAAATCTTCGATTGCAATAGTTGTCCCCTGAGGAGAAATAATTCGGATGAAGAATTTTTCTGTTCCCTGATCGGCAACTTTGTTAGCGATAGCTTCGAAGCAAATCCGAATCCGATCAACCTTTTCCGCTTTCTTTTTCTCTTTTACCTTTCCACTTTTCTTAATCATTTCTGGAACAATCTCTACATTTTCGACCTTAACGACAGACGCGATATTCACTTTACGAGCTAACTGGTCGTTTTGAGATTCTAATTGTTCTTTTTCGCTTACCAAGGCAGCTTTAGCACTAGCCAACTCTTCATTCTGAGATTTACGCGTATTCAGACTGTCCGTAAGGGTCATTTTTTCCATATTCAACTGTTCATTTTCAGCAGCGAGTAGCTCGTTTTCTTCCTTTAACCGCTGAACCTCAGCAAGATACTCATCGCGTTGGGCTACTAGTCGATTGATCTGGCGACGTGCTTCTTTGAGGTCTTTGCCGTCACGGATCAAACTGGCAATTTTATCTTTTTGAAGTGTAATTTCCTCTTGTTGCTGCTCGATCAACATATTTAGCTCTTCATTTTCCCCTTTATATTGTTCAAGCTCTTCCAGAGCGGTTTCGTATTCTAGTTCGAGTTCGTCTGCAAGTTGCTTGGCTTCATTGAGTTCAACATTTTGTTGAGTGAGTTTTTCACCTTGTTGGTAGCTGTTAACAACCAAAAAGATCGTAACACCAAGTAAGATTACAATTGCAATACCAGCAATAATTAATAATCTTTGCATTGTTTCTTTTGACATACTCATAATTGATAGTTTAAATGATTTTATTGATTAAATCTGAGACGAATATACGACCATTGGAGTCGGTAATGCGATTAAATTCCAGAATTTGGATCAATATTTCCGACCGATCTCAATATTTTTCTGAATTAAAAAATTACCTTCTTTGACAAATTGTATGGAATGAAAAATAGTAATCCTTGAATGCCCTTGTGGCTGAAAGGAAGATTATTTTGAAATTCCATTTTTCACAATTTTTGTCAAAGAACCAAAAATTAAATGCGATGCTGGAACATTTAAAAATTAGTAATATCTTATTTTTTGATATTGAAACGGTCTGTGCATACCCTAAATTTACTGAAAATCCTCCACCTCTTCAAGAATTATGGAAAAAAAAGGCACGTTCCATCTTAAGAAAATATGATGAAGACCTCACCGAAGAAGAAATTGCCGATACCTATACCAATCGTGCAGCCATCTATGCGGAGTTTGGAAAAATTGTATGCATTTCGGTTGGACTGATCCATCGCGATGAAGCTGGAACACTGAGTCTGCGCTTAAAATCTTTTGCCAACAAGGATGAACAAGTTCTACTGGAGGAATTCTCCAAACTCATGAATCAATATTACAATAATCCTACCTTGCACTATTTATGCGGCCACAACATCCGCGAATTTGACGTGCCTTACATCTGCCGCAGACTAGTTGTCAATCAACTTCCCCTACCCGAATTATTCAACCTGCCGGGTAAAAAACCCTGGGAAACTAAATATCTCCTAGACACCATGGAGCTCTGGAAATTTGGCGACTATAAAAGCTATACCTCCCTCAATCTTCTGTCTGCAATCCTTGACTTCCCCACTCCTAAAGGCGATATGGATGGTAGTAAGGTAGGCCTCGCCTTCTGGCAGGAAGACGATCTCCCTAAAATTGCCCGATACTGCGAAAAAGATGTCGAAGCTACGGTCAACCTACTATTCCGCTACATGCGCATCCCTATCCTCGAAGAACACCAGGTAATCCATGTAGACGACCAAACGACCTGAAGCCCAGACCACCACATGACCAGACGACCGAATTAAGTCAAGGTAACGAGATGAAATTTTTATCTCTGCACCCGTTGCACCGTTGTACCCCCTTGCACCCCTTGCACCCGTTGCACCCGTTGTACCGTTGTACCCCCTTGCACCGTTGCACCCGTTGCACCGTTGAACCGTCCCTCCCCCTTGCACCGTTGCACCATTTTTGTACCTTTGCACCCAATATTAAAACTGGAAAACTCACAAAAGTTATCGTATGAATCACCTTATCGCACCTTCTATCTTAGCTGCTGACTTTACCAGACTGGCTGAAGAGATTGAGATGGTCAACCAGAGTCAGGCAGATTGGCTGCATCTGGATGTAATGGACGGTCGGTTTGTTCCGAATATCACCTTTGGCATGTTTATCATAAAAGCCATGAAGCAGTTATCCGCTAAACCTCTTGACGTTCACCTGATGATCGTAGAACCTGAAAAATATATCGAAGACTTCAGAGAGGCTGGTGCAGAAGTGATCACGGTACACTATGAAGCCTGCCCGCACTTACATCGTACGATTCAGCAAATAAAACAGAGTGGTGCCAAAGCAGGAGTGGCGATTAACCCGCATACTCCGGCCAGTGTTCTGGGGCCCGTCTTGGAAGACCTCGATCTGGTCTGCGTCATGTCTGTCAACCCCGGATTTGGAGGGCAGAAATTCATCTATCACACCTTGGCCAAGCTTCGCGAATTAAAAGAGCAAAAGATTACCCGCAACCTCCACTTCCTGATAGAAGTAGATGGAGGAGTGGGACTGCAAAATGCGGAAGCCGTTCTTCAAGCAGGAGGTGATGTGCTCGTAGCAGGTAGTAGTGTGTTCAAATCAAATAATCCAACCCAAACGATTGCCCATTTGAAATCTATTGGTGAAAAAAAATTAATGGTTTAGCAACTAGACAACGTTTCGCGTATCTTGATTCCCTCATTTTTGCCGTTATTTAGTAGTATTGCCCAAGCATTTTAATTGACGAACATGTTAAGAAAGATCTTTACGACTTGTATTTTTCTGTTTATCTTCTTCAGTATTTACGCCCAGAAGTCGGCAGCTATTTCAGGGATCATCACCGACGAGTCATCCGGTAACCCCATTGATTTTGCGACTGTTTATATTAAAGAGATCAATAAAAGTACCGAGACCAGTTCTACAGGCTATTTCCGCATCAGAGTGCCTGCAGAAAAACCATTAACGGTCATTTTGCTGAGGGTTAGTTTTGATGGAGATACCTTACAAATACAGCCCCTCTCTCCGGGCGAGGAAAAAACGCTTAATCATAGCCTGACGCCCACCCCCTCTGAGCTCGGCATAGAAGTAACGGAGCAGCGCGAACGATCGTCTTTGGGCATGGTCACTGCAGATGTGGAAGCATTGAAGCTACTGCCCACCACTTCCGGTAATCTCGAAAGCGCGCTACCCCATATTGCCCTTGGAGCCTCTAGCGGTACGGGAGGAGAATTGAGTTCTCAATACAATGTAAGAGGAGGAAATTACGACGAGAACCTGGTCTACGTCAATGATTTTGCTATTTATCGGCCCCAATTGATCAGGACGGGGCAGCAAGAAGGGCTGACCTTCCCTAATATAGATCTGATCCAAAGTTTATCGTTTTCTTCGGGAGGCTTTGAAGCCAAATACGGTGATAAGTTAAGTTCTGTACTCGACGTTAAATACAAGCGACCCGAAGAATTGAAAGGCTCAGCAGAAGTTAGTCTTCTTGGGGCATCCGCCCATATCGAAGGCAGTATTAAACTTGGGCAATCCAACTTTAAAAAGATCCGATTTCTTTTTGGTGCCCGCTACAAAACAACTGCCTACATTCTTAGTACGTTAGATATTGAAGGAGAGAATATTCCAAACTTCTACGATATTCAGGGCTATATCACCTATGATATCAACCGGGACTGGCAACTCGGAATTATTGGTAACTATAATCGCAGCGAGTATACCTTCATCCCGCAAACCCGTTCTACAGCCCTCGGATTAATCGATTTTGCGCTGGAGCTGTTTACGGTCTTTGAAGGGCAAGAGGTTGATGATTTTACCACTAATATGGGCGGAGTATCGTTGACGTACACACCAGACAGAAACCGCAATCCATTCTTTCTCAAGTTCATGGGCTCTGCCTACCAGTCAAATGAAAACGAACGATTTGATATCCTTGGATTTTACCGGCTAGGACAAGTAGAATCAGATCTTGGGAGCGATGATTTTGGAGAGGTCGTTTCGCTTTTGGGTACTGGTACTCAACAGCAATTCGTGAGAAATTACCTGACTAGTAATGTGGTCAATTTGGAACACCGGGGAGGTATTGAGCTACAACTTGATCCTGATGACTGGCAGGTTACTTCCAGCCACTTTCTTCAATGGGGCGTAAAATACCAACGCGAGGAGATCAATGACGAATTAAATGAATGGGAGCGCCTAGACTCTGCCGGCTATTCCCTACCTTATGACCCTAATGAAGTACTTATCCAAAATGTCTTAAAAACGGAAAACAACCTACTCTCCAACCGTTTTTCAGGATTTATACAAAACACTTATTCCCACATAAAAGATAGCGTCAGCGAGTTTAAGTTTTCTGCCGGAGTAAGAGCTGCTTATTGGGATTTGAATAATGAATTTATCGTCAGCCCGAGAGTCCAATTCCTGTATAAACCTTTGAAATTCAGTAATGATATTTCTTTCAGACTGGCCTCCGGCCTGTATTTTCAGCCTCCGTTCTATCGGGAATTGCGCAATTTACAAGGAGAGGTAAATACCGATCTAAAGTCACAGAAATCGGTACATGTCGTTGGGGGGTTAACCTGGGATTTCAACCTGGGGAAGATGAGTACAAAGAAATTTCGCTTTATCGCAGAGGCCTATTACAAACATCTTTGGGATTTGGTATCATATGATGTAGATAACGTTCGGATACGGTATTCTGGAGAAAATGATGCTACCGGTTATGTAGCGGGGATAGATTTGAGGTTAAACGGTGAATTCGTTCCAGGAGCAGAGTCTTGGTTTAACCTTTCTTTTTTACGAGCCCGCGAAAGCTTAAACGGGGTGCAGCACTTACGAAGAGAAATTGGAGATGCCGAGGCCCAGGAATTAGAGGATGTCCCCAGACCTACTGATCAGTTTATGACCTTTTCCGTTTTTTTTCAGGACTATCTCCCCAAAAATGAAAATTTCAAAATGCACCTGAATTTTACAGTTGGAACAGGTCTACCCTATGGGTTGAAAGACAATAACCGCGTTTTCAGAAATACATACCGGTTTTCGCCTTACCACCGGGTAGATATCGGCTTTTCATTTCAGCTGTATAACCAGGACTGGGCCGATAAAAGGCCCAATCATTTTCTCAAGTTTACCCGTTCCGCCTGGGTCAGACTGGAAGTATTTAACCTCATGCAGGTATCTAACGCCGCTTCCAATACCTGGATTAAAACCATATACAATACTCAATATGCCGTACCGAATTTCTTGACCTCCAGAAGAATAAATGTAAGATTAAGAGTGGAAATTTAACCATACCAATACACACCAAACATGAACGAAATACCGGAAAAAAAGCGATCCAGATTACCCCAGATATTGTTGATCCTGGTAGGTATAATTGTTGTTTTTCTTTTATTGCGATTGGCGGGGGTAAATCTTACCTGGACATCGGAGGATACAGCCGTGCAAAGAAAGCCAGGGCTCAGGGATGCCGAATCGACCAGGAAGCAGGAGGTGATTCAGGCGGAAGATGATCAGCTTCTGGAGGCTTTGGCGGATTATTTTTCAGGTGAAAGTACGTTGGATGAGGCGACAAAGGAAAAATTGAGGGAATACCTTTACCTGACGCGAGATGAAATTGAGTTTTATCGGATGGTTGGTGAAAAGCGCAATGCGGTGAATACGGCATCCTGGAAAAATACAATTCGAGAGGTACGGCCAATATATTGGAAGATAAAAGAAATTATCGGTGATCTGGTATATAAACCAGGACACCGAGTCAACCAGGAGGATCTTTTATTGGTATTAAGGGATGGACAGAAAACCAATCGTTTATTTCGGTCGTTAGAAAGCGAGTTGGGAGCTAAAACAAGTGATCTGGAATGGTTTTTCAATCAAGTGGAAAATGAGACGATTAGCAGTTGGGCATTTTTTGTTTGGGCTCAATAAAAGTGCCATTAGAGCATTTTTTCAAGATTTCCAACTTTCTTTTTTACAGCATTGCACTTCCAAAAAAACTTGAGGGGCTGCCTCAAAATATTTGAGACAGCCCCTGTTCAAGTTAAAGATAGAATTTTTTGTTGTTTGCTTCTTTAGAATCCGTTTTAAAATATATGTATAATTAGAAATAGAGTACTTCTCTGACGTCTTCCTCTGAGCGTATTTCCCGGTCAATTACATTCATCACAAAGGTGTGCTCTTCAGTGGGTTGACGTTGAATAGATTTGAAATCTTCAGGACGATAAACAGCTAGTTTATTATCTTCGGTAACCATCCACAGCAAATTATCTGCATTTTTACTAAACTGTACTTCACAGCCGTCGTGTGCATAAAATTTCGATACGGTATTTCTGGAATTATCGACGATAAAAGCAGTTTGGTGCTGTAATTTAGCTTTATTTTGATCAATGAATGATCCTTTAAGTTTAGCGATGTAAGGAGGTGCGGGCTTATCACAGTTCCAGATGCCGAAACTTGTAGCTCTAAACTTATTGACTACTTTTTGTTTGATCATTTCGTTAGTTGCCAGGTAGTCAAGCCCTTTTTCCCGGTATAAGGTCAATTTTTCCTGGTAAGCTTGTTGGGCGGCTTGTTTATCGCGCTCGATTTTACGTCTCAGATTTTCTTTTTCAGTAGCAAGCTGTTCTTCACGGGCCTGGATTTCTTTTTGGTAGGAAGCGAATGCATCATTGTATTCTTCGATTGCTGCTTCGTATTCTCCACCTGAAAGGACCGGGTTTACGATAATCTTTACGGATTCCTTTTTATTGAAAAGCGTAAGTTCATAGTCTCGGCCGTCCAGCCATCGCAGTTTCATATCATCCCAGGTGACGGATGCGATCTTTTTCTCATCGATTCCTTCATTTTGGGGAGAAAACTGCCATAAAGTACTTTCGTATCGCTCGCGCAGTTCGGTCAATTCTTTTTCAGTGTTGTTGATGATCGATTGTTCGGGAAAAAGTCTTCTTAGTTCTTCGTCAGATTGTCCTTCGATATCAAAATCAAAAACAAGATCTGTTCCATTGGCTTTGGTCGGTTTACGCGGTGGTAGCGGTATAGGGATTTGTGCTTCGATTTTAGCCAATTGATTTTGTTGAATCATTTCGGCCTGTTGTAGTTTTTCTTCCAATTGTTGTTGCAGGTATTGTTCCGGGTTGGTGTTTAGAAGTCCGATTTCTTCATTTTCCGGTTCCATGTAATGGATATCATCTTCGGCTTTATAGATCCAGTTGCGGTTTTCGATATCAAGTTTATAAATATTATAGTCTGGTTGAGTATTCATTCCGGTCAATGCCAATTCAGAGATCAGTTCGATTTCGACTTTTTTATTGGGGCCAAGAAACACTTCCTGTCCCGCTTTTTCGGCATAGATTTCGATCATTCCGGCAGATTCCAGGTTGTAGGATACACCCGCAGAATCGTAGCCCATAGGGATACCGGCCAGGAAGAAATCGACAAAATCATGAAATTCACGATATTTAACATCTACTTTTCCTGCAATTGGGTTTCCATTGGCATCGACAAACGCATTAGGCGGGAAGGCTAATTTGGAGCCTGTTTCAAATTCATAAATGCCTCCATCTTCAGCAGAAATGGTTTTCACCATGAACGGCTCCTTAATATGGCCAAAAGGAGGATTAATATAAGGTTGATTCGCGAAATATTGTTGAGAACGGTCGGGGGTTACAGATTCAGTTGTGGTGTAGAAATAAATAAGCAATAGTGCAACTGCGGCTGCAACAGCAACGCCCCAGAAAATAATCTTTTTAAATTTATTGGGTTTGGGTGGTTGCTCACTATTGTAGTAAGCCTCCAACAGGGCGTCGAAATCTTTGTGTTTGTTGATCTCTTCGCTTGTTATTTTGGGAGGGTCAAATTTTATAATGTAATTCTTATTCTTCATAACCCATAGTTTAGGTCAAGTGTTAGCTCAGATGTTTGGAATAGTGGTAACGATGTTTGTCTAAAAGTGATGTTCATAGTCGTTTTTTGTTGATTCGTTTTTTCATTTTTTCGAGTAAACGGTAGGTTCGTACTTTAGCATTGCTTTCTGTTATGTCTAGTATTTCCGCAATCTCTTTAAACGGAAGTTTCTCAAAAAATCGCAGTTCCAGTAGTTGTATTTCCGATCGTTTAAGCTCATTTATCGTTTTGATCAGTATGGGTACTTCATTTTGATCATCTTTGCTATTTTCAATTATTTCATCCATCAAGTCGGCTACATGATGATCTTCGAGGCTTACTACTCTATTTTTTTGTTCTTCACGAAAGTGCTGCGACACTTCATTGCTAGCAATTCTGAACAGCCAGGCCGAAAAGGGAACGCCTTTATATTCATAGGATGTTATGCTTTGCAGTGCTTTTAGGAAAACTTGAGAGCAAATATCAGCTGTTAGGCTCTCATCACCAGTGCGACGAAAAATAAATAAGAAAATAGGCTCGTAATATCGGTTGTATAAGGGTTTGAAGGCTACCGGATTTTCTTTGGCTTTTTGAATTTCTAACCATTCCTCCTGCATAGCCTCGTCAGAAACTGTTTTTTTGTAAACACTCATGCGGGCTTTGTATTTACCATTCGACCGATTTGCTCGAGAATTGTAAGACATTCGATTTAAATTATGCTGAAAAATGACCAGAGTTTGCAAAAAAAACACCCTCCTCCCTACTCCTGCCTAAAAGACACGAAATTAACCAAATAAATTTGCCCCTTATATGAGTTAGTTTCTTGAAGATAGGGAGGGGATGTGCTATTAATAGCCAAATTTTCCAAATTAAATATACAAACTCTTATTGAAATGTTAAAATTTTTATTTCTTTAATATAAATGTTGTCAATGAGTTTTCCCTCCATTCTACATCTATAATGAAGAAATTGTTAAAAAGATACAGGTAGGTAAATTTTTTTTAAGATTTTTAAGGACGCTCTCTCCAAAAAAAGAAATTTATTAAAATCAAAGCGTTGGCTGATGAAAAAATGGATCCTGAAAGCAATTGTACAAAAGACTTTATCCTTCCTGCCACAAGGCGAGAAAATCAATTTTCTTTTCCAAAAATATGTCACCAAAGGCATTCACCTCTCTGATGATTATTTTTATGACCGATTGCAACATGCAAAACAACACCTCATTGGTTATGCAAGAGGACAAGAGGACAGGAGGACAAGGGAAAGTTCCAAAAATATGGAATACTTTTCAACGAAAGGGAGTATTATACCAAAAACTTCATTGGAAATTGGAACGGGTTGGCATCCTACGGTTAAAAAAGACAGAGGAGTAATGTCTCACTTCATAGATATGTCTGACCACTTTGCTCATTTTGACCGTTCAATAAACATCTACAATTTTTTACAATTTTCTGACCGCCAGTGGAAATGGATTGACAACAGCATCCAACCTCAAAGCAGGCTTAGAATTGATGATTATCGCAGCATGTACCAGGAATTAGAAATCCCTATTTCACAAGAAACCTTTCGCTCCGGGGACATAACGGAACTTCAATCTATAAGACTAAATGAACAGTACGCCCATCTACCTGCTGGAATGGTGGCCATCAGCCATTGCCATTTTATTTCCTATATGCCAGCCTAAGTTCCTTGGAACCTAGTTGCCCAGACACCTGGAAACCCTAATGGCTCGGCTGTTAACCATTGTATCGCCGTTTCCCTTACGTTTTCCGCTTCTTTTTCCTGGCAGCAGGAAATAAAACATTATTTAGAATGAGGCGATAGCCGGGAGAATTGGGGTGCAGATTGAGGTCAGTATCCGGCTCTTCGACAAAATGGCGATAATCTTCGGGATCGTGCCCTCCGTAGAACGTCCAGAATCCGTCGCCTTCGTTGCCGTGGATGTATCGTATTTCAGAAGCCGGTTTATTTTCTCCAAGAATGAGGACATCTGGTTTGACATGTTCTTTTTTGAAAGCAGTAGTCTGGCCCATAAACCCTTTCACTGTCCGGGTATGACATTGGGTGAGCATCGTCGGTACGGGATCCCATTTTGCAGAGAAGTCAAATAGGGTAAAATAGTCCTGTTTCGGATTGACGTTTCTTCCATGATGATGGTCAATGGACGAATACTCGTAAACAAACGGATTTTTCTCCAGGCCAAAATTCTGGAAAGCGAAGGTACGGCTGTAATCTAATTGTGACTCAGCATTGGGGTCGGCAGGATCACCATCATACACCTGATGGCAGATATCCAATCCTTCAGCCGCCAATGCAATATCGTAGGTGTCAGTGGCAGAACACATGGCAAACATGAAGCCTCCGCTATAAACATAATCGGCAATCTTTTTCACCACCGCTAGTTTAAGCTGAGATACTTTGGCAAAACCATGCTTGGCTGCCAATGCCTCCATCCGCTTTTGATTTTCCTTATACCAGGGTTGATTATGAAAGGAACGGTAAAACCGACCGTACTGACCGGTAAAATCCTCATGGTGTAGGTGTAACCAATCGTATTCATATAATTTATTCTCCAAAACTTCCGTATCATAGACCGTTTCGTAGGGAATCTCTGCATAGGTCAATACCAGTGTCACCGCATCGTCCCAGGGTTGGGTACGCTGTCCCTTTCGGGCGTTGTAATCCGGCGTATAAACCGCAATTTTGGGTGCCTTCTCCAACTTCATGGCATCTTGATTGATTTCCGGATTCCGGATATCGGAAAGAATCTTGTTTAGCTGAGCATCGGGGATAATTTCAAAGCTTACCCCTCTGGTCTTACATTCCTTTTCAAATACAGGGTTATGCTTAAAAGCAAAGCTGCCACCCCGGTAGTTTAACAACCACCAGGCTTCGATCTCATTACTCAACACCCAATAAGTGATACCATAGGCTTTTAAGTGGTTCTTCTGCTCTTCATCCATTGGCAGCAACATATAGGCTGCGTTCGCCTGCAAACAACCAAATACGATTATAAATAAGATCAATAATTTTTTCATAGGATATAATTTTTTATCAGGTGTCTTTTATCAGTTTGCACAATAAGATTTTTTTGAAAAAGTTCAAAAGTTTTTTTGACAATCCTGTTTTAATAATTACGTTTTTAACGTAAGCGGCAAATCAAAATTGCTTGTATAATAATTTGTTCGAATGAAATTGACTG
>CAZHOV010000136.1:0-15318 GCA_964534315.1 uncultured Saprospiraceae bacterium
TCTTTTTTTAGCTAAGTAACGATTTATTTTAATATGTTTTATTTCACTTTTAAAAAAAACTACGTTTTCCGTAGTTTTCAATAATTATTTTTATCTTGAAAAACAATAGCAGAAAAAGAAGGTTGACGGATTAAAATGATCATCAAAAATTAGGTGCTCGTTCATTTTCAATTTCAATCCCCTAGTATATGTATCGAAAACTTTTGCTAACGTTTGCAGGTATTTTTATTGTACTTTCATCCTTTGCTATGGAGTATGCCGATACGCTAAAGACTCCCTTTAATCTCAAACTTGATTTAATTTATGGAGTTACAGGACGCTTTCAGGGGGTCTATCTTTCATCTGATTTTTATATTTCCGAAACCAGAGTTTTTGAGCCTGAGTTAAATTATTATTTTAGCTATCTTTTTGAAAGAAAAGAAGACTTCCCTTTGGGAGAAGCCAATAGATTTATCAGAGCATCAGATATAAACGGCAGTATTATGCTGAACATTAAATATTTAATGTCTCCTAATAACTGGTCGTTCTATTTAGGTAATTCATTGGGATATGAATACTTTCAAATCCGACATGAAAGATACATATGTCTGGAATTTGCACGTAGCCAAAATTCTGGATTTCCAAAAAAACTCGATCGTTGTGAGGATCTTCACCTGGCAGAATTTAAAAGCGTTGGAAATAATATTATTATAGCTGCCCGCCTAGGTGTACAACGGAATATTTTTAGGCGTGCTTCAAAGGGTATATTATTTGATGCCTCTCTTTATCTAGGTGGTATCATAAACAATAATAATGTGGTGGGGTCGCCTATTAATAGTAATACAAGGAATGAGGCTATTTTATCTAAAGAAAATTTTATCCCTGAATTGGAAAAGGTAATTTCCTATCAGGCAGTTTCTTATGGGAATAATAGTTTGAGTTTTTTTTACCGTTTGAGTTTAAAATTGGGTTATGCCTTTTAACAAAATTATTACACTTATAGGTTTTATTGGGTTATTTAGTTGGGCCTGTGAAGATGGGGACAATTTAACAGTAGTGGAGGGAACCGTTACCGACTTGGCTACAGGTCAGGGTGTAGCCAATAAAAAAGTTATCATTTCTTTTTATGAAACCTCATTTAGTACATTTAGTAAAAATGAGAGTGGAATTGCAGACACCTTATCGACAAATAGTACTGGAGATTTCAGATATTCTTTCTTTAACCAGGAGGGGTATAGATATTTTGGTAGAGTTCCCTATTCAGAGTTCAGCTCCTGCAGTTCTTCTCAGGAAATTGAAGTTGGAAAATGGACGGTAATTGATTTTAAAATTCCCGCTCATACAAGCATGTTACCGGTAACGTTATCACCTGATATACCTCTTCTTTCTGAAGTAGCGAAATCTATGGAATTGACGGTGATCCAAATTGGATCATGTGGATCATTTTCCAATTCATCCGGCACTTCTGCAAGCCTAATGAATAGCTATCATAAAAAGTGGAGCAATAATTCCAGGGACACTCTAATACATATTCCTTGTGCCATAGGTGACGAACTCGAGCTTCGATTCGAATTTCAAAATCCTGATTGGTCTAAAAGAAGATTTCAAACAAAAATTGTATCTATCAATTCGGTTATCGATACATTGGACATAGAGTATTGAATTTCATTTTTTTTTGCATTAAAATAACGTAATGTTCGGACGGTTGTATTTGATAATCAAAATTTTAAAAATAATTTCCCTTGCCAACGCTCGCCTTTTATTCCTAAAGGAGGGCCAACGCTCCAATTTTTAGGTGCGGGCTGATTTCCCCTACCTTCAGTAGGCAGGCTTTAAGGGACAAAGGGCGCGGGAGAGGTTTTTTATTTTATTGAAGTCGAACCTCACATTAAAATAAAAGATTCTTTGACAAAAATTGTGGAAAATGGAATTTCAAAATAATATTTTTTTCAGCCACAAGAGCATTCAAAGATTATTATTTTTCATTCCACACGATTTGTCAAAGAACGTAATTTATTATGCGCTCCGTCACAAAAAGGCGCATTAGCAGAATGTTTGCAACCACACCAGGCCAATTTCTTGGTTTCCTCCACTTTTTCTACAATAGGAGTGATACCTGATCCTTTATGAGAACCGTCACAATAGGGTTGATTGGAAGAATGGCCGCAGGCGCACCAGGCATAGTTACCAGGCTCTACAGTTAATACGTAAGGACTTTTTTGAGCTATCTTCTTTTCCATGGTAAATTGATTTAGATACGAATTTTATGAATAAATTTGCTTATATAGTGCTTCCAAAAATAACTTCCCGACATTACCAGAACAATCAGCAATAACGGATACAACCCCACTTTGAATCTCGAATACCCAATGGTTACACTCAACATACAAACATACCCTACCAAACCAAAAAGCAAGATCCTTAAGCGAACATCCAGTCGCTTGTCGAAAGGAAAGCGTAAAAAACAAACCAGAGTAATAATATTCCAAAAAAATACAATTATATAAATTAACAACAAGCCGATCGAAATGTTTTGGAAATAGTTCCAAAGTCCGGTCAGGCCCCGCTTATCCAATTCATTAAAAAAGCTCATCATTTTGCGGGGTTGAATCCGGAAAAACTTGAGGATGTCGTGGCGCCCGGGGTCCAGAAAAAAGGAAAACATGCCCCGGATATGCACATAGCTATAGGTGGGAAAATTTTGCAATAAGACATTCTTACAGGTATCCATCAAATACTCGCTATGTTCGGCAAAGTCTTCTTTCTGATCAGCTACTTTCCAGATATGGGCAACGGTACTATCTGCTGTGGGCCAGTCGTATTTGGTGCGGAGGAGTTGCCGCATATTGAAGTTACAGATGTTGATGGTCTGAATGGAGGAAAAATGATTCCATCCGGTGACCTGCTCATTGCGGGCATTCCAGAGTTGCATGGCTCCTAATAGCAGAAAAGGCATGATGAGTATGGGCCAGCGCCGGTTCAGAAGGAAAAGCCAAATGGAAAATAAGAGATTGGGCACCCAAAAATAGATGAGTACGGGTTTTAAGTAAAGAGCTGCGCATAAAATAAGGTTGTATAAAAGCAGCCAGCCCAGCCGTTTTTCCTCAATATATCGATACACCGAATAAAAGCCCCAAAATAAGAAGATTCCCAGCAGGAAATCGGTCATCACCATATTGACAAAGATCATATAGGTAGGAAATAGAAGTAGTCCTAAGGTGAGAATGATATACCGTTCTTTTCCCACGCCCCACCGCCGGACCAGTTGTTCGAGGGCAAAGATGGTGAGTAGGCTTAGTATATTTTGCAGTACTAGAATGGCAAAATCGGTATCCCAGATCCATTTGGTAAAAAGGATAAGCAATCCGTAAAGGGGCGGGCGCAGGGTGTAGTATTTGGGATCCGGGGTTTCGCTCCAGTGCCAGGAGTAGATCACGCCCTCGTTTTGGATATTTTCTGCCATGAGGGTATACTCCTCTGAATCGTCGGTATAAATATCAGCAAAGGAAAGTGCGCAGATGAAGTAGAAGAGGTGGAGAAGAAAAACCAGGGCGATAAAGATTCGGTGTTGCATAGGGTCAGGGCTAAGAACAGAATGAGATGTTAAATGAAAGCATTAAATAGGAATTTTCAAATATCGAATAGCCACCTTCGTTTTATCCAAAAGCTTTGTTATGATTTGGCACACATTAGGTTATTCACTTTTATTAGCTGCTTCCGGCGAGGCCTCCCGAAAATACCGCGATTATCCGAAAGGAAAAGAAATAGATATTGTGGAAGAGAGTAAAAATGAAACAACTGCTTTGACCTTATTCGGCATTCTCTTTTAGGTGTTTGTAATCATGCTGCTGGTAATGATCATCGTTAGGGTGGTCCGGATGATCAATGTTTGAGCGTTAAAAGGAAAAGTTGATGGGGTGGCCCTGCATTGCGGTTTCCTCATCCGGCAGTATTTCGCAATTATCCCAAAGGCCTGTTTTCAGGGTTTGAGCATAAGCATGGGGGAGATGCTGCTCTTCCATTAAAGAGGCGGCCTTCAGGTAATCATATTCGAAGGTGCAATGCTCAAAAATTACGTGCTGATCTGCTGATAAATATAGTAACATATACCATACTCTCATCGTCCCGTCATTTGCAGGCATGCCAATGACGCCGGGGTTAAGCCAAAATTTCCCTTTATGACTATCATTAAAAGGCAATCCGCAATGACCGGCTAAAATGATGGTCGATTGCGTATCTTGAAAATTACGTGCTTTGACCTCCCAAGGGGTAGATTTAAAAAGGTATTCAGCCGTTTCATGGTAAGAACCATGTACTACCATCGCTTTATTGGTGCCATATTGAAACTGAATAAAATCGGGCAATCCGTTCATCCATTCAACTGAAGAAGCACTGACCTGTGCTTTCGAAAAGGGGTACCACTGCCTCGAAAATACATCACACCTGCTGCCTTTATTAAAATCACAGCCGCAATCCTCCGCACCTTCCCGTAGTTGGAGTTCTACATTGCCCGCAATGCAGTGAATTCCCCAATCCATAAGAACCTGAATACTCTCTTCCGGCTGCGCGCAATACCCCACCACATCTCCCGTACAGATAATATTGGAAGGCGGAATGGCCAATTTATCAGCGATCGCCTGCATTTTCTCCAAAGCCTGAAGGTTGCTGTAAACCCCGCCGAAGGCGAGAATTTTATCTGTTAAAGCTCCAATATTTTTGGTTAGTTTTTTTGCCATAGACTATCCTTATTTTGTTGAATTGTGGACTGTTTATTTTGCCATGTAAAGCCGAAAGGGGAACTGTGAACTGCGATCAGAAAAAGGTCTGTTTCCACTCAATCCAGAATTCTTTTCAATCGTCAATTCCAAATGCTTTATTCTTTTGTTCATTCCCTATTAATTCTTAACGCTTCATCTCCCGTCCCACAAACTTGGAATCAAATATAATCCAAAACAAATTGTACCCCCCCACACATTCGCCCAAAGTAAACCGGCATATTTTCCTTCCGTTAAGATCAATGGCTCCGGGAAGTAGCCCAAAGCCAGTACCAATCCCACCAATACTCCAAACCAAACCGGTAGATGGAACGACCAATTATTGGCTTTCCAATTCCATAATAAAAATACCGGTGCCAATCCCATCACCATCGTTCCGCTGATCGTGGTGGCTGATAATATCTCGGGATTAAAAAAGGCCGGTATCGTACCCGCAATAACTAATACCACCATGACCCAGCGCCCCTTTCGGACTGATTGCTGTTTTTTTTCACCAAGATCAATCGTGATGAGCTTAGAGAAAGAAGAAAAGGTAGAGTCCAATGTCGACGAAGCTGAGGTGACCATGATAAAGTTCATAACCAACATAGCTCCAATGCCTAACAATTGACTTACTTCAACAGCCGCCTGTCCCTCCAGGCCTTTAATGCGAGCATAAACCCCTACAAAACTAAACACTAAAATACAGATGAACCCAATAACGGAAGCCAGCAGGTAAGCCTTTAGGGTAGTTTTTGGTGAACTGATAAATCCCCGGTCTGTCAAAATCGGGTCATGAAAGGAATAGCTGAAGACTTGTAAAAAAGCGGCAAGCAATAGATTCAATCCCCCGGCCATCGTCCAACTACCCGATTGTACAAAATCGTTTACATTGCTCTCTTGGTCGGGCATGATCAAGGCTAGTAAAATGAATAATAATAATCCAAAAAAGACCATTTGAATGGCATCGGTAAGCAATGAACTTCGCAACCCTCCTTTTAAGGTATATGCCAGTGTAAGCCCGGTAAATACCAGAATGGCCAGATAATAATTGAATGACCCGATTGCCCCAAAATAACTACCAATCACCATCGTATTGGACCATACTTCATTAAATAACCGGATACCGATTAAAATGGAAAAAACCACCACGGCACCCTTACCAAACCGGCTTTCCAAAAAATGATGAATACTATGAAAAGCTCCTTTTGTACGAAGTTGGTTGATCACTATTCCCCCTACTACAAAAGATAAGTAATATACGGCATAGGCTACTCCTCCAACTATGCCGAAAGCCAGTCCCAAATTCGCCGCATTGGTGATCGATTTGGCAAAGATCCAGGAAATCACTAAACTGCTGGTCAATAAAAACAAGTCCGGCTGCTTGCCATTGCCCGACTGCGCCGCAAAAAACTGAGCTACTGTCCTGGAATAAGGTGCAATCATGAAGAACGCCACTCCAAAGGCAATTAAAAGACTCCATTGTAGGGTGATCACATTCAATTTACGCTTGGTTTAAAGTTAAGTTAATATCTATCGAAAAAAAAGACCTTCACCTCATCAGGCATCATAGTAAAAAGTTGAAAGTGTAAAGTGTTAAGTTGAACTCGGCTTCCACTTTGCAGCATTGTACCGTTGCATCCTTTATACCCCTTTCTTACTAATATCTACCTTTTTTGTAAAGCTTTGGAAATCATAGGTCTTCGCCTATTCCAGTAGTGACGTAGTCACGAAAATTTCATTATATTTTCATTCCTTTTAATTTAACTCCATCAATAGTAAAGGACTATGCATATAGCTTCGCCTTTTACTATAGAGTAGTTTACCTTTTTGGCCAAGCCCTAGCTGGTGATAGCCTTCATTCTTTTCCATCCACCTTCCAAATCTCCTGCGCTCCTACCTGTCCCACCATACTGGGGCATTGACACTATTATTATTTTCTTTAGTCGCTTTATTATAGTTCTCGGTATTTAATGCTGCTTCATCTGCAGGGTAAGGCATACGAACGGGAATGAGGTCATTGTTGAGGCTGGCCGAAACAGGCTTTAGTTGTGGGAAGCCGGTCCGGCGCCACTCAATCCAGCCTTCGTAACCATTGGTGCTGTTGGCGATCCATTTTTGAGTGATAATCTGCTCGATTTTATCCGCTCCGTTATTGCCGTAAGCAGCCAGACCGGAAGTTAGATAATCTCCCGGCAGACTGGTATTCCAATACTCAAAAGCGAGCTCTACTCCCTTATCGTAGTACAGTTTAGCATCTCCATTGATCAAATCTCGTTCTGCTGCTTCCGCCAATAAAAAATGCGTTTCCCAAGCCGTCATGAAATTGGCGTCCAGATCGCCGGTACGTTCCCTGAAAATAGTGCCCGTTAGGGAGAAATCCGCGACACTGATAGAGGTTTGGGAAGCGTCCGGGCCATTCTGTAAACCTTGATATTCTGTGCCGGATAGATCATTACCAATAGGCCGGAACAGGACCTCTATCCTTGGATCGTCCAATTGCTTCAATACCTCTTCCATCGTTTTAGAAAGGATAAAAAGATTAAAATCACCATCGCGGAGTTGCTCCATGCGAAAACTGTTGGGCCGGGTATCAGTGAAGTCGAACGTGGCATTTTGAGCATTTTTAGTCATGAAATTTCCTGCATCATAAATAGCTTGCAATGCTTCTGATACCTCAACCTGGTTGGAAATACGCATCAGATACTTGATCTTCAATGAATTAGCGAAGACAATCCACAATTCCAAATTCCCATCCAATAATATATCGCCTTCTAAGGAAAGCGTACTGCTATACCTTTGAATAGATGCAATCCCCTGGTCCAGGTTGTCCAGGATGCCGTTTTCTCCCAGGTAAATCATTTCCTGGTTGTCATAAGCTGGGGTCACATTGCCTGTTTTACCTTGGAGTGCTTCGGAATACGGTACATCGCCATAGATGTCTGTCAATGCAGCGGCCATAAATGCCTTTAGGATCAAAGCAGGGCCTTTATATACAGCAGCGCTTGGGTTGGCCTCGACCTGCTCAAGGATAAGTTCATTATCCCTCAAATTCGTATAGATCGCAGGCCAGGGGTTGCCCCCCAGTTGCGGATCTCTTAAGCTATGCCGGTCGAACAAATTAAAATCGACCATCATAAAGTGCTGCGCCAGCAAGTTGCCGGCAACAAAGCCTTCATAGGCCATTTCCTCTCCATAGTCATAGATTACTTGCCTCAGCAGCAACTCGCGCTGCACGTCAACAGGCGCATTCGGATTGGTGTTGATCTCCTCAAAATCTTTGTTGCAGGAAAGGAGGAGTAAGGGGATGAAAAACAGGTAATATCTGATTTGCATATTGATTTATTTTTGTTTCTCGTAAAAGGCGCAAAGATCATCACCTCATGAGGTCATCACGCCGTCCATCCAGTAGTGCGTCGTTTATACCTTTTACCTATTTAATATTTTTGGTTCTTTGACCAAAATTGTGGAAAAATGGAATTTCAAAATAATAATCTTTTCAGCTACAAGAGCATTCAAAGATTATTATTTTTCATTCCACACAATTTGTCAAAGAACGATATTTTTTAAAACGAATACCCCAACCTCACCCCCACGCTTCTTGCCGAAGGATACGACATATCCTCTACACCGCTGACAAACTGGTTCCCTTGTACGGCCAGTTGCTCCGGATCAAAGTGAGGAATGGCGCTCCAGGCGAACAGATTCCTGCCGATCAGAGCTACGCTTAGGGTTCTGCCCTTTTTTAATAAGCCTTTTTCCTTATTTGCACTAAAGGTGTATCTTATAGAAACCTGACGTAGTTTCAGGTAAGAGGCATCATAGACGTTATTTTCCTCATGGTTGCGATCGTAAAACTGGCGGTAGTAGCTTTCGGCAGCAATAGGAGTGGTATTTTCCTCATAAACAGGGGTTTCTGTCGTCCCTACATTGACCACGCCATCTGCTACAATACCCTCTTCCGGGCGATCTTCCGTTTCAATCAATTGACCACCAACCCCTGCCAGGGATAAGGTTCGTGAAACCAGCCCCCCTCCCTGTCTCCAATCAAGTAAAAAGTTGACATTCCAGTTTTTATATTGAATCTGATTGCTAAAGCCCAGTATAAAATCCGGATTGTAATTGCCGAGTTTTTGAAGTGTGTTATCAGCAATAAAATTACCGTCCTGGTCGAGTACAAACCGGCCTTCCTCATTTTTCAGATAACCCGTCCCATACATATCTCCAATCCTGCCTCCTTCTTCCACCTGGAACCAAACCGTTTGGTTGACATTGTCATAAACTCGGGAATAGACCAGAGTGATGGTCTCTCCACCCTCAGGCAAGGACTCTACGATCGATACATTTCGGCTGAAATTTAAAAAGGTATTCCATTCAAAGGTGCTAGAATTAATGGGCGTTACTCCGGCAACCACCTCTATGCCTCTGAGCCGCACAGCTCCCCCATTAACCACCTGCTGTGTATACCCGGAAGCAACCGTAACCGGGAAGGAGATGATCTGGTTTTCTGTCAGGGCGTTGTAATAGGTGATATCAAACCGTAAGCGGTCCTTAAAAAACCGGATGTCGGCGCCTATTTCGAGGGCTGTAGTTTGCTCCGGCAACAGGTTTTCGTTAGGAATAACCGACTGCGCGGTAAAGGTAGGTTGTGAATTAAAAGGGATACCTGCCACAAAAGCGCCGGATGTCTGATACGGATCAGTATCATTTCCTACCTGCGCCCAGCTGGCCCGCAATTTGGCAAAGGAGATCCAAGAGGGTAGGGCCACCGTATTGGATAATAGATAGCTGGCCGAAACAGAAGGATAGAAGAAAGAAGTGTTTTCATTGGAAAATGGAGTCGCCAGTGCGCTCGACCAATCATTTCTTCCTGTCACTTCCAAAAAGAGCCAGTTTTTAAATCCGATTTTCGCAAAACCAAAAAAGCTGTTGATGCGTTTTTGCGATTCAAATTGGAAGGTTTGGAGGGGAGCGGCTGCATTGGAAAAGCTGAAAATACCAGGCTGGGCAAGCGAAAGGGCCTCCAATTGATGTGAAGCCGCCTGCTGTTCCATTCGATTACCTCCGAATGAAAGGTCCACAGAGAAATCATCCATCAATTTATTGTAATTCAAGAGGAAACTCGTATTGATCTCCCGGAAGGTGACGATTTGTTCGGCATAGGCCCCGTTTTGAAATCGGTTTGTGCTAAAGTGTCGCCGGTATTCCCGCGCTTCATTCGAATAATCCATTCCTCCAAATACCTGTAGGCTCAGAGCATTAGTGAAATAATAGGTGGCGTCCAAATACCCAAACAGACGATCCCGGTTGAAGCTATTGCGGTTTTCTAACAAAATGAAGTAAGGATTGTCAAAAAAGGTATAGTTAAACGAATATTGCTGTACTCCTTCCAGCCCCGACTGCCAATAATCTTCCAGGCTTTCAATGTTGAGAGATCGGGGCCCCCATGCCACGAGCGAATAGTTCACATTTTCGGAGCCGTAGCCGTTAGAAGGACGATTGTCGCTTTGGGCATTGATATAATTGATAGAAGTGGAGAGTTTTAGTTTTGAGGTTGGCGAAAAAGTCAATCGGGCTACTGCCGTCTTGCGGTCCAGATTGACGCCGGGGATATAAGAATCGCTCATCAGATCGGTAAAGGATACCCGAAAATGGCCCTTATTGAAACCCGAAGAAAAGGCCAGATTGTTAATAGCAGTATATCCGTTTTCATAAAAATCCTTCAAATTATCGGGATGAGAAACAAAAGGGGTAGGCGCAATGGGTTGTCCTCCATGCACCGCCACATCGCCCCCTCTCACCACCCGCCCATCGGGCAGTGTCACCGGGCTGTCGAACTGTGGAATGAGAAGCCCCTGATCCAGTGCCGGCCCCCAACTGTAGGAGATATTGTCATTGGTGCCGCCTCCCAGACCGTCTACAAATTCAAAAGCGCCGGAATTACCCTGACCGTAGCTGTTTTGAAAGTCGGGTAATCGAAAAGGCTGATTGATAAAAAAAGAGGAATTAAAGCTAATGCCCAGTCCGTTACTCTGAGCGCCATCTTTGGTGGTGATAATTATGGCTCCATTGGCCGCCCGGGTACCATACAGTGCTGCCGCCCCGGGACCTTTTAAAACAGAGACGGTTGCAAGATCATCCGGATTGACTTCCATGGCACCATTACCAAAATCCACTTCCTGAAACCCTGAAGCTGCCTCATCGGTGAAATTGAGGTTGGTGCTATTGTTGATCGGTACGCCATCCACTACAAATAGCGGATTATTATTGGTAAAGGAGGCTTCCCCTCGTATAGTGACTTTTGACGTAGACCCTACACCGGTAGCGCCATGACTGACGGTGACACCGGCTATCCTACCTGCCAGGTTATCGACAAAATTCGGCGATTTTACTTCGGCGAGGGTGGCATTATCGAGTTGCTGGATAGTGTAACCCAGGTTTTTGGATGCCTGTTTGCGGTTGAGGGCCGTGACGATGACCTCTTCTAAAAGAGCATTTTCCTCTTGCAAATTAAAACGGAGGGGGTTGTTGCCGTTGAGCTGTTTTTCTTCGTCGGCATACCCCAAAAAGCTGGCAGTAATAATCACCGATTCATTAGAAACATGGAGCATAAATGTTCCGTTCTCATCGGTGATCACCCCGTTAGTGGTTCCCTTTTCCGAAACGCTGGCTCCCGGCAGTGGTAAACCATTTTCATCACTTACTGATCCCTGAATGGTCAATTGTTGAGCTGTGCCTATGGAAAAATATAAGCACATCAATAAGGTTAGTTGATATTTTTGCATCGAAAAAATAGTCTAGAGAATGATGAAGTTAGTAGTGAACCGTTAACAGACCTGATGGCAAAGCTACCTGTCTCTTTCATCAAAGGGGGCCTGTAATCACATCGGTTTAAAAATGAATAATTTTAGTAAAAAAAACCGGATATAGGTTAAGAACCTGTGAAAGAACAGGCACTAGGGTCTCCGAGAAGACACGAATTTAATTGTTTATAATCCCAATCTCTTCTTTCTGATTTTTTGTTTTCCTACTCTTCGACAAATAGATGCCTGAAAGGATCAGTGCCATACCTAAAAAGTGAAAGATGGTGACTGTTTCTCCATCCAGAAATCCCCAGCCCAGGGCTACAATAGGAATGAGATAAGCGATCATAGAGGCAAAGACGGGATTGGTTAAATGGACGAGGTAAAAGAAGATAGCTGAGGCGATGACGGTACCCATAACCGCTAAAATTGAAACATAGCCCAAAGAGGCGAGAGCATATTCGTTGGATTGCATTACTTCTAAAAAGTCGGTGGAGAAAAGCATGATCACCGCAGGTAAGCCGACGATGCTGAAAGCTACTGCACTAATGGTCAACGACCTAATCTCTTTAAGAAAGGTACCCACGACATTAGCGCTGGTCGCATAGCACATGGTGGCAAAAATAACCAGGATCGCATACCGGAAATTGCCCTGCATGCCGGCCTCGCTACCATAGAATATTAGCACTGCTGCACCTGCCAATCCTACAACTACTCCAACCATTTTGGACCAGGAAAAGGCCAGCCCGAAAATCAACAGACCCAATACAAAAGTGAACAGGGGCGTTAGGGAGTTTAAGATCCCCGCCATGGTGCTATTGATCTCTGTTTGGGCAAAAGCAAACAGGAATGCCGGAATACCGCTCCCCGCAAGTCCGACGATCGCAAAATATTTGAACTTCGACCAATCAATTTTTTTCCAGCGGATCAATAAGACCGGCAGAAAAGATAATGAGGAGATCGACACCCGCAAGCATGCCACCTGAATCGGGGTAAAAGCGATCAATCCCTTCTTGATCAAAATAAAAGAACTCCCCCAGATTACACTCAGCGCAATCAAGATCAACCAGCTTTTCGACTTATCGGATAGGATCATTTTTTGAGTTAGTAGTTAGTAATTCGCTTTCTAATAGAGAAAGGTAACATCTGCCAATGTGATAAGTTTTGACTGTTTTGAAATCTAGTGAGCACTAAGTATTTTATAATAAAATGTTTTATTTTTAATAATTTAAACATAAATTATTAAAATTTGTAAATACATTGCACATTGCTTATGACTTACTTAAAAGGCCGCGGCGCCCAAATCAATACACCCAATAGATTCCACCGACTGGAATATGATCCTAATCCAATCGACTGGGAACTGGCAGAGGATGCCCAGGTCAAAACGCAGTACATAGAAGTATACCCTAAAACCATTCTCAATGAGGTGAAAAGTCCGGATATCCCGCTGGAATACTCCATGAATCCCTACCAGGGATGTGAGCACGGTTGCGTATATTGCTATGCCCGCAATACGCATCCATATTGGGGCTATAGCGCCGGACTGGAGTTTGAACAAAAGATCCTGGTCAAAAAAAATGCGGCTAAACTATTGGAGGAACAACTAAAAAAGAAATCCTGGAAAGCTGCGCCCATTATGCTTTCCGGCAATACCGATTGCTATCAACCGGCTGAGCAACAATTTAAGATCACCCGACAGATTCTGGAAGTACTACTCAAATACCGGCATCCGGTAGGGCTGATCACCAAAAATAGTATGCTGCTTAGGGATCTGGATCTGCTCACGGCCTTAAATGAACACCAATTACTCCATGTATCTATCTCCCTTACCTCACTCGACGACAAATTACGGCAATTTCTGGAGCCCCGCACTGCTACGGTCAAACAGCGGCTGAAAGCGATAAAGGTCTTATCAGAACACGATATTCCGGTCAATGTAATGATGGCGCCCATTATTCCGAGTATCAACGATCATGAGATCTTTGAGCTCGTCAAAACAGCGGCTGATGCCGGTGCCCGCACTGCTCATTATACCCTGGTGCGACTCAATGGCGATGTTGCGGAGATCTTTACTGACTGGATTCAAAAAAATATGCCCGACCGGGCAGCGAAAGTCCTCAATAAAATCAAAAGCATCCATGGTGGTCAACTGGGAAGCTCTACTTTCGGAGCGCGTATGCGGGGGCAAGGGCAATACGCGGAGATCATCAATAGCCAGTTCAGGCTCGCCCGCGAGAAGTTTTTGAGCGGTCGTGAAATTCCTCCCTATAATTTGAAGATGCACCAAGATTTTAAAACCCCGCAGTTGAAGCTATTCTAGGTGGAGTACACTTTTGAAATACCAGCTACCTAAGAGGTGCTAGGCATTTTCAAAGTGTACTCCACCTAAAAAAAAGCTGTGCCAAACGACACAGCTAACATGAAAAAACTCTACTACTTGGTTGAACAACTTAATACCTGATACAAAGGTGGTCAGATACTTTGAATTGAACATTAAAAGAGTATTAAGGAATGATAAATTTCTCTTCCGGTGATAAAATAGGTTGATTAATTCGAGGAGGTTGTTTAAGTTGAGGTAAAATAATGCTTATGAGTACCTTCAGAACCGTTTTGACTCCGGAACGGTCGCTCCTTGCGATCACCCACCAGGATGCCATCCTTTCCATAGGATCTTGCTTTGCCGTGCATATCGCCAACAGATTGCAGCAATATAAATTTCAGGTTCAGCTAAATCCGTTCGGAATCCTTTTTAACCCGGTTTCTATCGGGCAGGGTATCGAATGCCTAGTTAGCGATAAAATTTATCAGGAGGAAGACCTCATCTTTCACAACGAGCAATGGCATAGCTTTGACCACCACAGCAGTCTTTCAGGTGCAACAGCAGAATTGGCTCTTTCGAAAATTAACACAAACTTAAAAGCAACCAGGAACCTTTTACCTTCTACAAAATTTTTATTGTTGACCTTAGGAACCTCCATCGTATATGAGCATAAGGAAAGCCTGAAAGTTGTTGCGAATTGCCATAAAATACCCAATCACCAATTCACGAAATTCCGGCTCACCGTCAAAGAAACCTTTGATGCATTAGTAGGGCCATTGACTCGCCTGAAGAAAACATATTCTGATCTCCAGGTTATCTTAACCGTCAGCCCGGTCCGGCATATTAAAGACGGGGTTGTAGAAAATCAACGCAGCAAATCAACACTGCTATTGGCTGCAGACGAACTTTGCGAACACCATCCCTTTGTCCACTACTTCCCTTCTTACGAAATCTTAATGGATGATCTGCGCGACTACCGATTTTATGAAGACGATATGATCCACCCCAATAAATCAGCTATTGATTATACCTGGAATTTTTTCCAAAATACTTTTTTCAAAGAAGCAACACAGTCGCTGATCCGGCAAATAGACCCCATCCTCAAAGCCTCCCGCCACCGGCCATTCAACCCGGCAAGTAAAGCGCACGAAGCCTTTATCAACGTCACTTTAGAAAAAATAGATTTACTGGAAAATACACATCCATTCCTGGAGTTTGGAAAAGAACGAAAACTGCTTAAAGCTGATGATCCAAATGCGAATGAATAGATTTCATCTGCTGAGGCTGGTCCCCTTCAACTGTCAGATGGAAAACCTTCCAGAAAGGGCTGAGGGGAAAAAGACCTTCTGTACCACTGTACCTTTGAACCGTTGTACCACTGTACCTTTGTCCCGCTGCACCGCTGAACCGTCAGATTGTGCAAAAACTCACTGTGAACATTGATGAGCGATGTCAGTTA
>CAZHOV010000137.1:0-10041 GCA_964534315.1 uncultured Saprospiraceae bacterium
ATCATAAAAGCCCCGTGGGGGCGAAAGAAAAAATACGTTGACTATTCTCTTTCGCAGCGCTGCAGCTTCCTGTTTTATCTGCTATTTCTTCCTGTAGCTCACGCTACAGGCTATGATCTTTCGCCGCAAAAGCGGCTTTCTGTTAGGCCCCTATCAATGTTTAACCCGTCATTCGCATTAATAACTATTGACTGAAAAAGGTTAGGTTAGCTGAAATTCGGGTAATCTCGAAAGGTAGTCCAGTAGATTAATGATCTGGTAGGGAGCTTCGTTCCAGTAGAGGTTCCAGCTGCCATCGTCGTAGTAATTTTCGGGGATATCGCCTTTAAAATATTGTTCGGCTACTTCAAGGTGCTCGGGTTCTAAAGGCCGTCCTACATAGTGCTGAGCAATAGCATTGGTGATAACAGTAGGGTCATTAGAATCATTGGTGAGTTCTATAGCTAGTGCCACCAGTTTAGCTTTGCCGTCGTCTGTGAGTCCTCCGTGAAGAAGTTGGCTGACATATCCCCAACGGAAAGCAAGGGTGTTCTCATTGATCCAACTGCGATACCCGGGCCATCCGGCTACATCAACAGGGTTGAACAGTTCTTGCCCCATAGCTCTCATGGCATTGGCTATAAAATTTAAGGTATCCTCGGTAAAATCTTCCGGGTAGGAAAGCCCCAGGCTTCTGAGTACCGGTATAAAGCAATCCACAGGGTCCTTGATGCGGGCATCCATCACGGCATCTTCAAAGAAATGCTCACTTTTAAAGAGTTGCTTCAATACAGGCTTAATGGCGAAATTATTAGCTTTAAACGTAGCGGCAAGCACGCCGATCACATCTGGATTTGGCTCGTCGTAGACAAAATATTGATAGAGTTTTTGGCAGATAAACTCGGCTACAAGGTCAATGCGCTCGGTAAAGATCAGCGTATGGACGCCAATATAATCCCAATTGCCGGTTTGACCGAAAATGGTTTTCTGCCCATTGTCGAAAAGGGCAGGATCAAAAGAGGCGGCACCGCAGGTATCTTCATCTAATACCCACCCTGTCAACGCCCTTGAGAGTTCTACCACGTCAGTTTGAGTATAACCATTACTTTCACCAAGGGTGTATAGTTCTAAAAGTTCCCGGGCGTAATTTTCATTAGGCTGCGCGGCTACATTTTCATTGCCATTCAAATAGATCAACATGGCGGAATTTCTACCTATTTCCTCTACAAAAACCCGAAAATTGCCGAATGCATATTGGTGGAGTAGCCGGTAATACGACCACATGGAAGAGTTGCATTCGTATTCTCTCAATTCCGTGACAAAATGGTTGTGCCAGAAAAAAGCCATGCGGCTGCGAATACCTTCTTCGTGCATCTCTCGCAACCACCGGATGACCAGTTCCTTACGATGTTCGTCGATCAAGTCGTCTTGCCCGTCATAATCGCTTAATAAATAATTTGCCCAATAGGGGGGAATGGGAAGCGGTAGGCCGGAAGCTTCATCAATTAATTGATCTACTAATGCTGAAGGAGACATGTTGAGGCCATCCTGGATTTGAGCAAGCGATGCCCCAAAACCTAGCCTACGATATAAGTGGGCTACCCGCCTCGCATTCCAGGGCTTGTCGTTTGTGGGAGTAAACGGATCAACAGAATTGATCGCGCAATTGGTGTTCAACATCATTTTTTTGTTTTTAGTGTATTTGTCTGGGATAAATCGGAAAAAATGATGTTGCAATATATAAAAAAAGTTGTATATTTAACACTCTAAAAATTAATTTTTTATATTAAGAATGTGTGCTTTTTGTTAAGCGCTGGAACACTACTTTTTAAATATATAATTTTAACCAAACTGTTTTTTTCCCAATCACCGTAAACTAATAAACACATGCGCACACTCCACCCAACACTCTGGATTGTTTGTCTATGCTCTTTTTTTAACACTTTTGCCCAAACTCCCCAAATACTAGTTTCTGAAAATTTTAACGACTGTAGTTTACCCAATGACTGGCAAGTGACTATTACCGGCGATGGCCCTGCCATCTGGTACGTCAATACACCGCAAAATCCGAACACCGACGGCTCGTCTGTCGACGGTACCTGTATGCTCATAATGGATGACGAAGCGGGCGGCAATAATACGCCTCCTTATACCCTTGAATTATTGACGCCCTTTTTTGACGGCAGTGATTTTGCTACCCTTACGCTCGATGCTGATATACATTTCAATAATTTTGACGGCAGCGCTTCACTTACTTTTTTTGTTACCGACGGAATAGAATATATGGAAGTTGCTAAATTTCAAGGTAACGATGGCCACACAGGGGAGCAATTCTCCGAATTTATCCATCTCAATGTAGACCTGAGTTTCTATGCCAGCCCCAATATGGCTATTGCCATTCAATATGATGATGGGGGCGAGTGGGTCTACTGGGCCGGTATCGATAATTTTTCGGTAACGGGAAGCGGAAGCGGTTCTAACCTGCTTTCTGAAAATTTTGACAGCTGCGGCATCCCGCCAGGCTGGACTACCGAGGTGCTTAGAGGTAGTCAGGATTGGATCTTTGGATTCAACAACAGCAATAATCCCAATAAAAAGTCGATGAATGGCAGTTGCTTCGTCCACTTTGATGATGCGGAACTGCCTGACGATACCATCGGCTCCAAAGTGCGGTTATTTTCTCCTCCCTTTAGTGGCCTCGAACATCGAAATTATTACCTGGACATGGATTTTATCTGGCGCCGCCGTAAAAACGACGAAACCTTTAAGGTCTATATCTACGATGGCAACCGGTTTCACAAAGCCTATGAGGCTCCCGGAACAACCGGCGGGCCCAACTTTGGAGATGATGTCCACCTGACCGTCGACCTCTCCAAACTGCGGGCTCCCCATATGCAATTGATGTTTGAATACAACGACCATATTAACCGCGGATTCTGGGTCGGTATCGACAACGTCAAAGTAACCGGTGTAGGTGAAGTTAATGATCTGTGTGCCAAAGCGCTTCCGCTAACGCTCGATTCGGTCTGTATCCCGGGAAATAACCAAACTGCCCTGTTCGATGGTCCTCAGCCCAACTGTGCAGCCGATAATATCGGTAGCCTTTGGTATACCTTTGAAGCGCCCTCAGATGGCCTTCTGCGCATTATCACCAATTCCGGGTTTAATGACGTGGTCACTGTTTTTCAGGGAGCCTGCGACACCTCAGCCAACGCATTAACGCCAGTCAATTGCACTAATAAAGATGAATTTGGATTTGAAGGGGAGCAGCATTACCTCGATATTATAGCAGGAGCTTCTTATTTTTTTAGGATCAGCGGTAAAGACAAGACTTTTGGCGTGCCCAGAGGCGATCTGTGTATGCAACTCGACCTGGTTGATTCCCTACCAACCACCCCCTCAAACGATCTTTGTGCAAATGCCTTTTGGCTGGAGATCGGGGGCGATTGTGTTGCCTCCACCAATGTCGATGCCGGATTTGAAGGCCCCGAACCTATACTAAATACTAAATCTAAAGCCGATATCTGGTATAAATTTGTACCTACTGTAGATACGCTTTTCAGCATTACAACAGAGGCTGACTTCTCTGAAGTACTGACTCTTTATGAAGGAACCTGCGGCAATCTAACTGAAGTGGCGGGTAATGATTACGGCCGGAAGTTGGAGGTGGAAAACCTGACGGTTGGCGACACCTTTTATGTGCAGGTATCCAGCTATTTTGCCACCACCGAGGGTAGCGTTTGCGCTTCAGTCCATACAATGGCCAATATTCCGCCCGCCAATGACCTTTGCGCGCTCGCTCAACCCATTGCAGTAGGAAGCGATTGTGTAGCTGCGACTAATGCCAATGCTTCTTTCAGCGGTATCGCTCCTTCCTGTGAGCCCAATCCGCAGTCAGATATATGGTTTAGCTTCGTAGCGCCCAATTCAGGCGGAATTAAGTTTAACAGCAATGCCGATTTTCATCATATCCTGACCTTTTACAAAGGCGATAGTTGTACGAATCTTGAAGAAGTAGCCTGCTTCGAAAACCCGATGCGCTGCGCGGGATTTGTTCAGCTAAATAACCTGGAATTAGGCGATCAGTACTGGATACAGATCTGTTCAGCTGATCTGCCTTCAGGCCATCAATATGGCAAAGTATGTATCGAGCTGATCGATATCCTTGATAATGACCCTTACCAGCCAATAGCCCTGACGGTCACGCCCAACTGCATTGGCGATGGGCTCGCTTTTTTGGAAATCAATCCGACAGGAGGGCAGGGGGATTATAGTTTTGTAGGAAATACCGAATCCGATACCCTTTCTGACGGGACGCCTTTTGTGGTGGTCGTATCAGATGATATGGGCTGCGAAGCATCGGTATCCGGAAATATTAACTGTTCCGACCTGCCTTGCGAGTTGGAAACCTCCTTAATTTTTGAGAATGTGAGTTGTTTTGGGGAAGAAGACGGATCGGCCACGATAGAGGTGATCAATGCTTCAGATGATTTAATGGTGGAGTGGTCGAACGGATCTACGGGGTACACCATTTCTGATCTGGCAGCAGGAAGTTATGCTGTTACCGTCTCCGATGGTCCGACTTGTTTGATCATCCAGGACGTAGGGGTTACTCAGCCGGATCCTTTGTTTGCCAATACGGCTTCTACCGGCATCTCGGGCCAGGGGGCTGAGGACGGTTCGGTAATGGTAGATCCGATGGGCGGCAACCCTCCCTATTCCGTTTTATGGAGTACTAATGACACTACGTTGACTGTCGATCAACTTGCTGCTGGTACGTACTCCGTAACGATTGAAGATGCTTCGGGTTGTTCTGCTGTGGAAAGCGTGGTTGTTCAGGACTTTTTATGTGTGGTTCAACTGTTGCTGACGGTTGAGGATGTCAATTGCTTCGGAGGGCAAGACGGTACGATTCAGGTAGAAGTTTCCGGAGGTGCGGGGCCGTTTACTTATGAATGGAATAATGGGATGACTACGGATTTGATAACCGATCTGGAGCCTGGAATTTATGAAGTGACGGTAACCGATGGCAATAATTGTTCGTATATTGAGAGCGGAGCCGTCGTCCAGCCTGATGAAGCGCTGGCGGCTGTTTTGGATAGTACCGTCGACAATGTTTGTTTTGGAGGCATGAATGGGGTAGGGGTAGTATCTGCTTCTGGAGGAACACCTCCTTTCAATGTCGAGTGGTCAAACGGAGCAACTGGATTTGAAGTTTCCAATTTACCGGCGGGGACTTACACCGCTTTTATTACGGATGCCAATGGGTGTCAGCAATCGGTAGGGGTGCCCATTTTGGAACCTGATGCCATTGAGTTCGAATTTGATGTAAATAGCGTTTTGTGTGCAGGAGAGCCCGGCGGGTCGGCAGCGGTCAACGCTGTAGGAGGAACGCCTCCGTTTGATTACCTTTGGAACGATCCAAACGGGCAAACTACTTTTACTGCTGCTAACTTACCGGCAGGCAGCTATGAAGTAACGATCACGGATACAGAGGGTTGTACGGCAGTAGGCAGCACCCAGGTAGAAGAACCCCCGGCCCTTGAAATATTTGTTGATTCGGTTGGCCCTTCTTATGTAGGGGAAGGCAATGGATTTGCAGCAGTGACAGTTAGTGGGGGAACGGCGCCATATAATTATTTCTGGATATTAGATGGCATGCAGGTGGCGGATGTAGAAGATTTAACCGATGCCGAACCCGGAACTTATGTACTTACTGTACAAGATGCCAACGGATGTATTATTGATTCGGAGGAAATTATTATCGACGGTATTGTGGCGGCGGGAAAATTGGAGTCTTCTTCAGGAGTATTGTTTGATCTGGCTCCGAATCCTTCGAAAGGTTCCTTCATTGCTACGATACAAGTGACCACTCCGAAAGAAGGAAAAATAATGGTTTATGATGGGACGGGAAAGCTCATAGGATCGAGAAAACAAAATTTTGTGGGGACCGTGCACATGCCATTCATTTTCAATGACTTACCCAAAGGAGTGTATGCAATACAACTAGTTTTGCAAAAAGAAATTTTTACAAAACGTATGATATTACAATAAAATTTAATAATATAGAGGTCAAATTTGAGAAGAAAAAATACCTGGCCGAAAAAAATACTTAAGGAACAATCGTTCTAGTCTAGTTCACGGGGGTCGGGCAACTTGATGTTGCTCGACCCCATTTTTTTCGGGCCAGGTAAAAGGTTACGTTGTGTTTGTTAGTGTTGTAATAGTTTTTGTTTTCTGCTTTTCCCCATGAAAAAGCAAAAAATGGATTTAAGGGTGTCAAATGACATCGTTCTAAAAAGGTAGTGAAAGGGACTTTTTTGTTAAAATACATCCCACACTATAAATCGGAGATTGGGAGATGTGATTGATTTTCTATCTAATTCCTATTCATAATGCGGGATAACAAAAAAGTTACAGTTATTTTTCAAAAAAAATATAAAATAATGGAAGGTTATATAGAAAATTGCCTTGATCGTCCTCTTTTCTCAATAGCGGAGCGATCCCAACGAGTTTGTTTAAAAAAAGATGTTTCTTTTTATTGTAATACCAATGTTGAATAAATCGAACTTCTTTCAGCTTTTCTACAGACCACGGATCATTAACTACGATCTCTATTTTTTCGGCAAAGGTTTCAGGGTTAAAAGCTACGATGGTATCAATAGTTGATTCGGTAAGAAACCGGATCTCCCTATCTTCCAAGGGCGTATCGCAGTTCCGGATGCTGCTTGTAGCGGGGTAGACATCTATTTTTTGGGTAGCGGGCAAATCCACAAAAAGGGGCTGCCAAACATCGGTTGGATTTCCTTTTAGGACATTAAAATCTTGAGTAGAAAACGTGGTGAGCGTTTCCTTGGCCCAGTTAATGTGCTTATGATGAATATCTTTTCGAATCTTTTTAGGTTGGGGCATGTCAATCCAAATCCTTTGGAGTGCTGATTTGGCGGAGGGTTTAAAAATAGGGGAGACTTGAGTGATCTTGGCGAATAACTGTCTTTTTTTCCGTTGGTAAAAAAGGAGTTGTTTTGTTCGGAATCCGACAATATCCGACGAGGATAGCTCCGTTTCCACGATCTGCCTTTTTTCCTTGTAGGTTACCGGGTCGATTACCTGAATAGTGTCTACTTTTTTTAGATAAGTAATGATTTGCCTTTGGGCAAACTCCTTTCCCGCTTCATCTTTTACTACATAGGCCCCTTCTCTAAGGCCTTCCAAAATAGTATTTCTCAAAAGATATTCCGGTAAATCACAGGAGTTGAAGTAGTCCATTTTAATAGCATTGGTGATCTGCCTGTTTCCATTATCCTTTACCTCAAAACTTGCAAAGTCGTCTTTTTCAAAGACGTAGGTATTCTCTAACTCCGCTACCCAGGAATATTTATTTTTCTTCAGTAATTTTTCTACCGTTATTTGCCCGTGAAGAGAGGTAAGTAAAAAAGACAAACAGGCCAACAAACCAATGATTCGGAGATTGAAATACATAAGGTGTTGAATTAAAGTGACTTGAGAAGAGAATGGGCGAGAAAAAAAAGGGCCGCTACACAAAGATAGCGGCAACCTATAATAACCCAAAAAACCAATTATGAAAACGTTCTTTATTGTAACGAAGAAATTTAATTAAGAGTATTGGAGCATATACAATGAGTAATGAGTAATTAATAATGAATAATTCTTAGAAAAATAAGTTCATTGAGTTAATTGGTTGATTTGGGAGTATAATAAATTACGGTAAAACAGCAATTTATTCTTTAACTAATCAATCTAATTGACAAAGTAATCATTACTCATTTTTAATTATTCACTATTCATTCTTAAAGAGTGACTCCACAAACGCCGCTTTATTAAACACCTGGATCATTTCAATGCCTTCGCCTATGCCAATGTATTTAATGGGGATCTTAAACGAATCGGTAATACCTATGGCGACACCTCCTTTAGCGGTACCGTCTAGTTTTGTAAGGGCCAGGGCGCTCACTTCGGTAGCATTGGTGAAGTGCTTGCACTGCTCGATGGCATTCTGGCCCGTGGTAGCGTCGAGTACCAAAAGAACTTCATGGGGTGCTCCTTCCATTTTTTTACCGATCGAGCGTTTGATCTTGGACAACTCCTTCATGAGATTGATCTTGGTATGTAATCTTCCGGCAGTGTCGATGATGGCCACATCGCAATTGTTATTGATGGCATATTGAACGGTTTCGTAGGCTACGGCGGCAGGGTCGGTATGCATGCCTTTGCTGAAAAAATCGCAACCAACGCGCTCCGACCATATTTTGAGTTGGTCTACAGCTGCGGCCCTGAAGGTATCGGCTGCTCCGAGCACTACCTTTTTACCTTGTTTTTGAAATTGGTGGGCCAACTTACCTATCGTAGTGGTCTTTCCTACTCCATTAACGCCCACAACCATGAAAACATAAGGGTTGGGAGGAGCGGGTAGTGAAAAATCTTCAATTTCTTTTGTATTGGTCTCGGCTAACAGTTGGACAATTTCTTCCTTGAGCATATTATTGAGCTCGGAAGAGCCGATATACTTGTCTTTCGCTACACGTGCTTCCAGGCGTTCAATGATTTTTACGGTTGTATCCAGCCCTACATCGGAGGAAATTAGCACCTGCTCAATTTCGTCGAGTACTTCATCATCTACCGAAGATTTACCGGCAACAGCTTTAGACAGCTTACCAAGAAAACTGGTCTTAGTTTTCTCTAGTCCTTTATCTAATTCTTCCTCTTTTTTCTTAGAAAAAAATTTATTAAAAAAGCTCATTTCTTCGATTGAATTTGAAAGCCATAAAAGCTTAAATTAAGAATTAAGAGTGAAGAACTGTAAGGGGTGATAAAAAAATATTCTTAATTTTTCATTCTTAATTCTTCATTCTTCATTATTGAAATAACGCAATGATATAAAAAGTTTACCATTGTTAGAAATTTGATTTTCAGGAGGTGGGGATCGGAATGTTTTAAGAGGGGAGAGGTGGAAATGAAAACATCCCGTTTTTGTGCAAAAACGGGATGCTTTGGAAAGTAGAGTTAAAAGAAAAAGAAATTACTTCTTTGCGAAGAATTCTTTCACTTTGTCTTTGTGAATCATTAATTCCTTGTAAGTATACTTTCCTGATTTAGGGTCTTTCACGCTTTTAACAACTTTTACGAAATCTCTTCCGGAACCCGCATTTGCTTTACGTTGAGCAACCCGTGCGTTCTTGGAAACTTTAGCCATGACGAATTATAATTTGTGTTTAAAAAATTAATAACAATTAATTAAGTTTATTGGGTCTAAAAACGTTCCCAATATAGCAGAAAAAATCATATCAATCCGAAAAAAGGATGTGATCAAGCAGAACGTTTACTTGATTTCCCGATGGATGGTATATTTTTTCAGGATAGGGTTGAATTTTTTCAATTCCAACCGTTCTGGCGTATTTTTCCGGTTCTTTTGAGTTACATACCGTGAAGTTCCGGCTAAACCTGTTTTTTTATGTTCGGTGCATTCCAGAATCACCTGGATGCGATTTCCTTTACTTTTCTTGGCCATTTTCTACTTATTTAGGTTCATCTAAAACGATACCGGTATCTACTCCTTTGGCTTCTAACCGCTTAAGATAATCGTAGATACCTAGTTTATTAATTGTGCGCAAGGCACTAGTCGAAATCTTGATCGTTACCCACTGATCTGTTTCAGGGATATAGAATCGCTTTTTTTGCAAATTGGGAACAAAACGTCTTTTTGTTTTTGCGTTTGAGTGTGAAACGCTGTGACCTGATATTGGACGTTTCCCGGTTAGTTGGCATACCTTTGACATAATGGTTAACTTTTTCCGATAAATCTTACAAAACTCCTCAAAAATAAATAAAAAGTGACCCCGAGAGGATTCGAACCTCTAACCTCCTGATCCGTAGTCAGGTGCTCTATCCAGTTAAGCTACGGAGCCGTATGTTCAAAAATGTATCTTAATATTCAATAGCCTTTTGCTTAATTTCGCACCTCAGACCTTCCCGGCGCGCGGCCGGGATGCTCTATCCAGTTAAGCTACGGAGCCGTATGTTCAAAAATGTATCTTAATATTC
>CAZHOV010000137.1:10141-15187 GCA_964534315.1 uncultured Saprospiraceae bacterium
AATAGCCTTTTGCTTAATTTCGCACCTCAAACCTTCCCGGCGCGCGGCCGGGATGCTCTATCCAGTTAAGCTACGGAGCCATTTTAGCAAATGGAATGCAAAGGTACAATTTACTTTGTACATTGACAAGTTCCGACAAGTAAAAAAATATTTCCTTTACTCACTATTCACCACCAGGAACTTCTTTGATTCTATTCCATTAATATTTTCTACCACCAGATAGTAGACTCCTGGTGATAACCAGGGCACAACATTAGATTGATCAAGCGTTAATTCAATCCGAAAATTGTTGGGTGCAAATCGGCGAGGCGTAATTTTATCCTGAAACATCAGTTGTCCCAGCATATTATATATTCGGATATCGTAAGGATCAAAATCTGGTGTAACGACTTCGAATCTCAAATAATTGTAAACGGGATTCGGGAATAGATTACTGACATTCAATGGTCCTTCCTGACCGCCACAAAATTCTTGAATACTTTTGATGCTATTGTCCAGATTTAGCCGTCCCCCTGTTTTAGTGATCTCTTCCAGTTGGGGCAGCCGGTCAACGCCGTTGAGTAAAAAATCTCTGATAATTAGTGCCGTACCAGATGGATCAGCAATCGCATTTTCGGCAACCAGCTCGCAAGGCACGCTATACAAAAGTGCAATAGCACCTGCTACATGAGGCGTAGAAAAAGAAGTTCCGCTGCCTATCGCCCCAAAGTCATTGTCAGGCCTTGACGATTGAATATTCTCCCCCGGTGCGCCCAGGTCAATACTTATCCTGCCAAAACCTGCGGCTGTTACTTTTTGATCCTGCTCGTCGGTATTGGTAACGGCAACCAGGTATTCGCTAACACAAGAGGTAGGCAGATCACCGATCTCGTCAACAAAAAAGTTACCGTTGGCAGTAGCAGCAACGCTGAGGATACCGGCCCGGCCCAGAGAATCATATGCCGCTTCCCAGAGCGGATAGCCAGAACATTGCGCTTTATCAACCCCGAAAGAAGAGTTGGTTACTACGATAAAAGCACCCTCCGCGCCGTTGGTCTGATTATATCGTTGGCGCAGATCGGCGCAGTAATAATAAGCTTCCAGCACCTGATCCAGATCGCCAGAAGGATTACTCAACGTTAGGATTTTGCCGCCCCAATTGATCCCCGCACCCGCCGAGCCGTTATTTCCTCTGGCTCCTATAATTCCGGCCACGCCTGTACCATGCTGGCTTTTGCCATGCTGGTCGTTATCATTATCAAAGTGCCAGCCTACCTTATCATCGATATACCCATTATTATCATTATCGATCCCGTCTCCGTCAATCTCCGCGGGGTTCGTCCATATTTTTCCTTTGAACTCAGGGTGTAAAATGTCAAATCCACTATCAATAATGGCGGTCACAATGGTGTCTCCCTGGGGCGTTACCCCCCCGGTTGTCACTTCCCAGGCTTCGGGGCCGCCTATTTTACTCATATTCCATTGATCTCCAAAAAACGGATCGTCAGGAGTAAGCTCCCGGTATTGAACTTTTATATTAGGCTGACTTAGCGCAATAAAAGGGTGGTTAGCCAAAGAAGCTCGTCTGAGCTGCACGCCCTCCCTATCCTCTAAAAATCTCAAGGTATAAATGCCTCGTTTTTCAGAAATAGGATCCAGGAAAAAAGCTTCTCCATCAAATTGTTGAGCAAGCTCTTTTTGAAAAGATTCCTTATCTATCCCTTTTTTTAGTTGAATGATGTACTCTCCGCTAATGTATTCTATCTGAGCGAAGGAAATAGAAATAAAAAAGCACATCAATAAGCTCAATAGTATTTGTTTATTCATTGACTAAATTTTGGATCTCGCAGAGCCGCAACGAACGCAGGGTATTTTCTCTGCGTCCTTTGCGCCTTGGCGAGATTCTTAACGAAATAACGTTTCAAAATACGGTACGCTATGTAATAAACGACACCCATACCAGGAAAATAATTCCCCGTCGACTAATTTTATGACACTTTCGGGACAAATATCCTGAATTTCTTTCACATGTTTATCTTTGAAAGGAAATGGTTCGGAAGAGAGCAGGACATAATCGGGTTTTTGGGCGAAGAGGTCGAGTTCTGAGATGGCCGGATAGCGGGAGAGGTGGCTGAAGCTATTCCGGAAGCCTGCCCACATCAGCATGTGGTCGATAAAGGTATCTGAAGCAGCTACCATTTTGGGGTTGTTCCAGATGAGGTAGGCGGCGGAGGGGCGGCGGGGAGATGTACGTTTTTGACGCAGCTGATCAAAAGCAGCTTTGATATCAGCAGCCAGTGTGTTGGCTTTTTCGGCTCTGTTGGTAAGGGCACCTACCGAGCGGATCATCTTGAGGGCATCTTCCAGGGTTTTAATATCGCTCAGCCATACTGGGAAATCTCTTTCCAATGCTTCGATGTGTTCTTTTTGATTTTCTTCTTTATTACCGATGATGAGGTCGGGTTGCAGTTCGGCAATTTTATCAAGCTTTAGCGATTTGGTGCCTCCGATACGGGGCTTCGACCTGAACATAGCTTCGGGGTGGACACAGAATTTAGTGATCCCGACCACTTCTTCTTCCAGCCCCAGATAGAATAGGAGCTCGGACTGGGAAGGAACGGTCGAAACAATCCGCTTAGGCGGAAAAGGAACGTTTATTGTCCGGTTTAGCTGATCGGTAAAGGATTGAATACTCATGCTTTTGTATCATTTAAAGGGATAAACCTAAAATCTTTGGCATCCCGTTTTATTATGCATACCTTTGCGGCTCTAATAGCGTTAAGCAATTGTCTGATCGCTTCACTTTCGATGGTTCACCCGCTTTACAGTTGAACCATTAACTAAAAGTTTCGTTAGGCATCCGTTAACAAATAGGTGGTAATTAACCATCATTTATTAGACTGCTTAAATAGTAAAAAATTATCAATATGAAAAAGATTTTGCTCGGAACATTGTGTTCCATTATTTTTTTAACCGTGCATGCACAACAAAATAAAACAACTTTGGATACATTTAGCTACAGCATAGGGGTTCTTGTTGGCCAAAATTTACAACAACAGGGTATAGAAGGGATCAATGCCGATGATTTTGCCAAGGCAGTAAAAGACGTTCTTGGTGGAAACCCAACTGCTATTGATCCGCAACAAGCGGGAATGATCTTTCAGGCAGAAATGCAAAAGCAGGCAGCCAAAAAATATGGTCCGGCCAAAGAAGCCGGTGAAAAGTTCCTTGCTGAAAATGCAAAAAGAGAAGGTGTGGTCACCACTCCAAGCGGGCTTCAGTATGAAGTGCTAAAGGAAGGGACCGGAACCTCTCCCAGACCAACAGATAAAATAACCGCCCATTACCACGGCACGCTTATCGACGGCACCGTCTTCGACAGCTCGGTAGAACGTGGCGAACCCGCTACTTTCCCGGTCAATGGCGTGATTCAGGGATGGCAGGAAGCACTGCCCATGATGAAAGAAGGGGCAAAGTGGAAGCTCTTTATTCCCTATGACCTGGCTTATGGCGATCGCGGAGCAGGCCCGAAAATCGGCCCTTTTTCTACCCTTATTTTTGAGATTGAACTGATTGAAGTCAATTGATAATAATGAGTAATGAGTAGTTAATAATGAATAATTATTAATAAAAAAAGGCCTTGTAAATCTGGAATTTACAACGCCTTCTCTGTTTAATTGCTCATCATCACTTGCACATTGCACATTGCACATTGCTCATTGCTCATTGATCATTGATCTCCACAAAAGCGCCATACACCCAACGATCTTCGCCGATACGATACCAGCCATTGAGATCTTCAAAAATATGAACCCGCGTGCCGTCGGCGATGCGGTCGACTCGGTCGTTCGTAGTGCCGGGGCCCGAGCGAACATTAAGAAATTCTGGGACGGAAACCCGGCCTGTTTTGGACTCCTTGATTTTTATGTACCTGTTAAATACCCACCGCGAGAAACCGATCTGCAACCAATTACCTTCCTCGCTCATGATACTAACAGTTGATCCGTCGGGTAAGGTTTCCATTACGCCATGCTCCATGCCTGGTCCGGATCGCACATTGAGTCCATCCGGGTCATCTACTTGTACAATGCCGGATTTGGTTTTGTAGGTAGTGGTAACGAAATTACCATGCACCCAGCGGTTAAGGCCTATGCGCACCCAGTCCTCATTGATCTCAAAAACGTAGACCTTCTCTTCTTCTTTAATAACATCAACAATATCAAAATCAATGCCCGGACCTTGCCGCACATTAAGCAGACTGGTATTGATAGAGCCTGTTAGCAGAGGAATTTCTTCTTCTCCGAATAATCCGCCTTCAATATCCTTTTTGAATTTCATCCAGGCTTCCTCGGCCATCATCATTTTGGGGCAGTGCTTACCGGTAATATCAAAATGCCGGTACATATCCTCCGTGGTCAAATTATACTTATTGAGCAGATGCCTGGCCAGGTCGATGGAGTTTTGATAGGTTTTATTCCAATCACCATCCGAGTTAACGCACATCTCAAATCCAATCAAAAAATAATTGGGCGTCAGATCATCTTCCATAATACGTTCACCATCAGGGCGGTAGTAGCGCCCTCCTACGTGGTAAGCCACTTCGGTATCGGGAATGCACTGTATAATGGTCTTATCGTCAATAATATAATGCGCCGAAGCCCTGCGATCGGTGGTGTTAAAATAATTGCGGTTGGCAGCAGCATCCGCTCCGGGCCGTTCATTGGCCGTCCAATGAGCTACAATCCCCTTTAATTTCCGAATGGTGTAAAATTCCTTATTCCGTAAAGCCGGCCGGGTGATCCTGTTGTCTAAAAAGTCTTTTGTTATTGAGAGCATAGGTGTCGTTTATTACATAATAACACTAAACATAAAAGTAACGTTGCGCTTTTACGTTCCAATATATAAAAAAATTATAAACAGTAAGGAATGTGGAATGTGCAATGTGGAATGTACAATGTGCAATGAAGAATGAAGATTATCACCAGCTAGGGCTTGGCCCAAAATGAAAGCTACCTGGCAAGAACACAATTATCAACCCACCATTTTAATGGTGGGGCAAACCACATG
>CAZHOV010000138.1:0-15168 GCA_964534315.1 uncultured Saprospiraceae bacterium
TCCATATCTCAAAGTTAATTAATGTAGACGTATTTCAGTACAAGACATTCATTACACATTACACATTCCTCATTGCACATTCCTCATTGCACATTGCTAACCGCTCCAGTTATGCCTTTATCCTGTTATATCTAACTCCCTAATTCATAGATTTTTTGTACTTTGGGGAGTTGAGTGGCAAAAAAGGTTTTATTTTGCCTGACTATTTAATTCAAAACCCCCTGGAATAGACTATGGCAAGAATACTTGTAGTTGATGATGAAGGAAGTATCCGAAAAACACTTCGCGAAATTCTCGAATTCGAAAAATACGATGTCGATGAAGCAGCCGATGGGCTGGATTGCCTGGCCAAGGTGAAGAAACATCAGTATGATGTCATCATTTTGGATATCAAAATGCCGAAAATGGATGGCCTCGAAGCCCTGGAACGCATACAGATCCTTTCTCCGGACACTCCCGTGCTGGTGATTTCCGGACATGCCAATATCGATACGGCCGTCGAAGCGGTCAAAAAAGGTGCCTTCGACTTTATCTCCAAACCGCCGGACCTCAACCGTCTCCTGATCACGGTGCGCAATGCAATGGATAAATCCTCCCTGGTGACGGAAACCAAAGTGCTCAAGCGCAAGATCAGCAAGCATAAGGTGCCTGAAATCATCGGGCATTCGAGTGCGATCGATAAGATCAAAGATACTATCGAGCGGGTGGCTCCTACCGATGCCCGCGTGCTGGTGACGGGCTCTAATGGCACAGGTAAGGAACTGGTAGCCCGGTGGCTACACGAAAAGAGTCCCCGGAATGATTACCCTATCGTAGAGGTCAACTGCGCAGCTATTCCTTCGGAGTTGATCGAAAGCGAATTGTTTGGCCACGAGAAGGGCTCGTTTACGTCCGCCCACAAACAACGTATCGGCAAATTTGAACAGGCTAACCAGGGTACCATCTTTCTCGACGAGATCGGCGATATGAGCCTCAATGCTCAGGCCAAAGTGCTGCGGGCCCTGCAGGAAAGCAAGATTACCCGCGTGGGTGGCGATAAAGAGATTAAAGTGGACGTCCGCGTCATCGCCGCTACCAATAAAGATCTGAAAAAAGAAATTGAAAATGGCCGCTTCCGCGAGGATCTCTATCATCGCCTGGCCGTTATTATTATACACGTCCCCCCTTTGTGCGAACGAAAAGAAGACATTCCGCTACTTGTCGACCATTTTATTGGTAAAATATGCAACGAATATGGCATTTCTCCGAAAAAGATAAAACCGGACGCTATTAAAGTCCTCCAGGAATTGCCCTGGACCGGAAATATTCGCGAACTGCGAAATGTCGTGGAGCGGCTAATCATCCTTAGCGGCGAGCAAATCATAAAAGAGGATGTTGAACGTTATGTAGTACCGGTGGTGTAGTTTTGTGCAATGTGCAATGTGCAATGTGCAATGTGGAATGTGCAATGAGGAATGTGCAATGTGCAATGAGGAATGTGCAATGAGGAATGTGCAATGAGGAATGTGCAATGTGCAATGTGCAATGAGGAATGTGCAATGTGCAATGTGCAATGAGGAATGTGCAATGAGCAATGAGGGATAAAGGCTATCACCAGCTAGGTCTTGGCCAAAAGTGAAAGCTACTTGGCAAGAACACAATTATCAACCCACCATTGAAATGGTGGGGCAAACCAAATGAAATGCTCGTGACTACGTCACTACTGGAATACGCGAAGATCTATGATTTCCAGAGTTTTACAAAAAAGGTAGATATTAGAATTAGGAATGTGGCAATGAGCAATGACCAGACGATTGAAAAACGTTATCATAAAGAATAATTCAAACAAGTATGGAAAATACTGCTGAAAACGGGGCTCCTGGTGAGGAAAACCAGCCAACAAAAAAGAAAAAGTGGAGTGAGATCAGGAGTGACAATACCTGGACAATGTTCAAGGTATTATCCGAATTTGTGGAAGCTTTCGAGGTATTGGAACGTATAGAGCCTTGCATTTCTATCTTCGGCTCGGCAAGGACTAAACCCAATGAACCCAACTATGAACTAGCGGTAGAAATTGCCCGACAATTGACCAGTGAAGGTTATGGTATTATTACGGGTGGAGGTCCCGGCATTATGGAGGCAGGCAACAAAGGGGCTTCTATCAACGGGGGAATTTCTGTAGGTCTGAATATCGACCTGCCTTTTGAACAAAGCAATAATCCTTTTATCTCTTCTGGATTGAATCTCAATTTCAGGTATTTTTTCGTCCGTAAGGTCATGTTTGTGAAATATGCCCAGGGCTTTGTCGTGCTACCCGGAGGCTTTGGTACGCTGGACGAGCTTTTCGAAGTACTTACGCTTATTCAAACCAATAAAATCTCGAGAGTTCCGGTCATTTTGGTGGGGTCGAGTTATTGGACGGGGCTCAAGGGATGGATTAAAGAAGTGTTGCTGGAACGTGAAAACAACATTAGCCCAAAGGATTTGGACCTGCTCCCCATTGTGGATACCGCAGAAGAGGTTGTCGATCTGGTCAATGAATTCTATACAGACGAAAAGTTGGGCCAACTGAAGCCGAATTACAAGCTGTAGCTTTTGTTCTCAATTCCACAATTGCCAGTTAAGGCCAAACCGGAAATAACTGTCTAACACCGGATATAAGGGTGTTTGGTAATACACATCATCTGTAAACCAGCGAGTGGCGTTTTCTATTTTGAAAAACAAGCGGAAGGTTTTGATCTTAAAAGAGATAAAGATATCTGCAGTGGGAAATAGCTCTACTTCTGTTTCGTCCTGCAGGAAGAACTGGCCGGTTAGCGGCTGATAGGCGTTTGGAAAGTAGGAATCGGCAATTCTCAGGTCTACCCCAATTTTAGAAAGTAATGCTTTTTTGAAAAAGGTCCCTTCAAAATACACGCTGTGTTTTAAGAAAAACTGCGGAAACCGGATAACGTCATCTGTGGATGCCTGAAATACAGCGGTGTTATCTAGGTGGAATTTCCAGAGTCTAAAGTCTTTTTCCAGCACAAACTGAAACAAGCTGATCGCGCCGTCTTCCTGGGCGGGCCTCCCTGTCTGGTCGTAATAAATAAATGAATTGAGGAGGTGGTAATAGCCCGATAACTTCAGTTGAAAGGTTGGTAATTCGTAATGACCGGCTAGTGTGGTAGCCAGGGTTTTTCTAAAATCATTCTCCCAAACTAGCTGCCTGGACACAAAGAGCCGGTTCTCCAGGACAGTCGGGCTATAGTTTTGATTGGTTAAAGCGACCGAGACGTTGCCCAGCTTCTTCAGATCGATGCCCAACTGCCCATGCAGTCGATAATCTCCGGCATAATCCAGAATGCCGAAATGGCCGTTGGCTTCCAGCGAAAACCGCTTAAAGACTGTATATTTTATGTCTCCCTGAACAAAGAGCTGTTGTTGATAAGTCTCCACCGGTTCCTGATTTAGCCAGATGTTTTTGTAAGACAGTCCCGCCTGGATGATATTTGGACTCGTGATCGTTGTGGCGCCACTATCTTGTTGCACAGGCTGTGTAAACTGAATTAAAGCAAGGTTTTCCAGTGATCGGGTAGAAATAAAATGCCTTAACCCCCGGCTATCCACCTGAAAATCGCCATAGAAATTGGCATTTTGAGCTGAATTGGGATCTGTAAATTTATAAAAGCCTGTGCGGAAATTGAATTGGTGGGTCAGGCGGAAAGGAGGTTGCTTTTTCGTAGCGGAGGTGTCTTTTTTGAAAGACAAATCCAGGTGTTGGGTGTAGGATAACTCCTGCTCCGAGTGGCGGGTGGAGGCCGTTTGCAAAAAGACGGGGATAGAGATCGCGCTTTGAAATTCATCGGCTCCAAAAATATTGGGATCGGTTATACCTCCATTATCCCGCAAGTTCATGATATTGGATTGGAAATGGATGAACCCATTATAGCGCTGATTCTTGGATTTGATCCAGAATCCGGTAGCGAAGGTTGGGTTTTTAGCCTGTAGATTCCGATATTTATCAGAAGAGACTCCTGCCTGAATCAAGCGATTATATTCGATAGAAAAATGTATATTTTTTCCAAAATTCCTTCCGAAACGGACATTCAACAGTGCATCGTCCTGCCTTCCTCCCTGAGCATAGTAGATATTGGTATAGGCTTTTTGAAGTTTATGAAAGCGCATTCGTATCTTATACAGATCAAATTGGTGAAATCCGACGTCAAATCCCTTTCGATAGGGAGGTTGAAAAAGAATGGGTTGGTGAGCGGTACCCGGATTTCCCAGGTTGATATAGTCTACACGCCGTCTCCTTAAAGGATCGTATTGGTGTACGTTGAGCAGCGTAGTATCGTCATCTGGCGTTAATTCCTCAGGAGACAGCGGGTAAAAGTAGTAGACCATAGACGAATCATCAAAAGGCTCGAGTATATCAAGCAGACCTGCTTGAGTAAACGCCAGTTGGGGTAATAACTGTAGTAGAAAAAACAGTCCGGGCAGGTAAAATCGCTTCGTTACAGACACATTCAAATTTTCGGTTAAATAAAAAAAGGCACAATGTCAGCTAGTGCTTTTATTGTGCCTTTCTATTCGAGAAACTCGGGATGGAGCTCTCCTAGGGCTACCATCCAAAGAAACTGCAATATCTGAAGTTAACATTCGCTATTATAGACGCATGAAAAGGCAAAAAGGCTGGCATGCTTTCTATTTTTTAACGAATATTTAATAATTAATCTTCTTCCATCCCTAAAACGGCAGGATTCATTCCCATGGTGGCAAAACCACCGTCGTGATAGAGATTTTGCATCGTCACCATTTTGGTAAGATCTGAGAACAGAGAGACACAGTAATCGGCACAATGATCGGCTGTGGCATTTCCGAGGGGTGACATTTTATCCGCGTATTCAAAAAACTCTTTAAATCCTTTGACGCCACTTCCTGCTGTTGTCCAGGTTGGAGATTGCGAGATGGTATTGACCCGCACATTTTTCTTCATGCCCAGGTGATAGCCGAAGCTTCGGGCAAAAGATTCAAGCAGGGCTTTAGATTCTGCCATTTCGCTATAGTCCGGAAAGACGCGTTGCGCTGCGATATAGGTCAGCGCCACTACCGAGCCCCAATCGTTGATCGCATCCAGGTTCCATAGAGTTTGCATCACTTTATGGAAGGAGATGGCAGAAATATCGAACGTCTTCTGCATCCAATCATACTTGATATTCGTATAGGCTCTGTTCTTTCGAACATTGAGCGACATGCCTATAGAGTGGAGTACAAAATCGACTTTACCGCCCAGGATTTCCATGGATTGGTTAAATAGGTTTTCCAGGTCCTCTTCCTTAGTGGCATCGGCAGCGATAATTTCTGCGTTCAGTTTTTCTCCCAATTCATTGATCTTGCCCATGCGAAGAGCAACCGGGGCATTGGTCAGGGTAATGGTAGCCCCTTCTTCCACGCAGCGTTCCGCCACTTTCCAGGCGATAGATTGTTCGTCGAGGGCTCCGAAAATAACGCCTTTTTTACCGGATAATAAGTTGTAACTCATTGTAGGTTCATTTTTATCTTGATTAACTTATTTTGGGCATGCCCCACCTATAAGTGTGGCACACCTATAGGTGGGGCATGCCCAACATTCGCAAAGTTAAAATTAAAGCCCGATTATAAAAAATCCATTTCTTGGTGGAGTGCCAATATTATTTCTATATTTGAAATTCTGTTTTATCTTACAACTTTATCAACTGTTTACTTCATGATATTCAATTTGAGCGAACATCAAACGATTGCGAATCAGTTTATAGCCGAGATCAGGGACAAAACGGTCCAGCAGGATCGGATGCGGTTTCGTCGCAACCTGGAAAGGATAGGAGAAGTATTGGCTTATGAGATCAGTAAAGAATTAGATTATAAGGAGGTTGAAATTGAAACGCCGCTCGGTGCCTCCAAGGAGCATTTGCCCTCTGAAGACGTGGTGCTTACTCCGATTTTAAGAGCCGGCCTGCCACTGCACAAAGGCTTGCTCAATTACTTCGACAAGGCGGATAATGCTTTTATTTCCGCTTTTCGGGTAGAGCACAAAAGTGGTGAGATGGAAATTGAGCTGCAATATATTTCGGCTCCCAATGTGGACGGCAAAGTGGTCATCATTTGCGATGCGATGATCGCTACCGGATCTTCTATTGTCATTTCCTTAAAAGAATTGTTGAAATACGGCCAGCCCAAGAAGATATATGTCGCCACTGCTATAGCTTCTACCTCCGGCCTGGAGTATGTCCAACGTCGGTTTCCAGATGCGATGATCTGGGCCGGCGCAATTGATGAAGAGCTTACGGCAAGGTCATATATCGTCCCTGGGCTTGGCGATGCAGGCGATTTGGCTTTTGGGGAAAAGGAAACGGATTTAGAGTAGCTAAGCTTATTGCTTTTTTCAAAAATAATAGGAGCCGCCCACAAATAAATTTAACGCATTCGTCTTTAGGCTCCTTAAAGCAAGGTCATTGTTATTTTGATACACATCACTGAGCCCGAAATCGTTTCTGACCGCCACTTCCAACCCTATATTATTTAAAAGCTCAAATTCAATGCTGGCACCACCTGAAATTCCAAAATCAGTGGTCGCATAAACATTCTGATTACTTATTTTAACGGTACCATCAAAGGGTGAATCCAGAACATCTCTTTGGTTTAATAAGATGCCTAAATACGGACCCGTAAAAATGTTGAATCGAATTTTACTTCCAAACTGGAGGTTGCCCAAAAGCGGAATAACTACATAATCCAACCTCCTCTCCCAGGTATCTCCCTCTGTAGAAATTAAATCTCCATTGACGTCCGACCAAAGGATATTCTCTGTTCCGCTTTTTCGTGAATAGGAAGGGTCTATCCGGATACCAATCAGATCACTAATGTTTAATTGGGTGTGTAATCCAACAACATAATTAAACGTTGCTTCGAAGTCATAGATGTCAAGTAACCATCCATCTTCTCTAAAATCCGTGTAACTCCCCCCACCAAAAGCACCAACTTCGAAAGAATGGTCCTGAGCGGTAGCAAATGAAGTGCATAAACATAGCAAAGCAGGAAGAAAAAAAGTAGTTTTCATAACTTTTTACTTTTGATTTGAAATGATAAAAAATTAAATGAAGTGATCGGCTTGAGATGAATTATTAATTGAACGAGGCCATCAAAACCAAATTTTTTCTTAACAAAATTTTAACAATTTTCGTGTAAGCGTGCCCCACCTATAGGTGTGGCACACCTATAGGTGGGGCACGCTCCTAAGCCATTTTTTTTAACTTTATCCCCTCAAATCCAATATCTATGTTTGAAAATCTAAATCCGATCGTTCTACTGGCTGTCATAGTTGGCTATTTTTTATTACTGCTTATCGTTTCTTACTTCACCGGCAGGGACAATAGAAACAGCGTCTTCTTCCTGGCAGGCCGCAAATCTCCATGGTTTGTCGTGGCTTTCGGGATGATCGGGGCCTCCCTCTCGGGAGTGACCTTCATCTCCATACCCGGCGCAGTGGGCGCAACGCCTGAAATGATGGAGCAACTTACAGGAACGGCTACTGTACGCGGAAATACTTATTTCTCCTACATGCAGGTAGTGTTTGGATATCTCTTAGGTTATGCATTTATCGTTGCCGTCTTGCTCCCCTTGTATTACCGCATGAACCTCACGTCTATCTATGGCTACCTCGAAAGCAGATTTGGCTTTTTCTCCTACAAAACTGGAGCCGCCTTTTTCTTGTTATCCCGAACCATTGGAGCTGCGCTGCGTCTACTATTGGTTTCCATTGTTTTACAAAAATTTGTACTCGAACCCCTTATCGAAGGCTTCCCCTTCTGGCTAACCGTCCTTATCACTATTCTCCTCATCTGGGTCTACACCTTCCGGGGTGGGATCCGCACCATCGTCTGGACAGATACCCTACAAACTTTCTTCATGTTGCTGGCCATGCTGCTTACTATTTTTGCCATTGGCAGCGAATTGGAAGCGGGGCTTGGCGGACTAGTGACCTTGGTTAGCGAAAGCGAATACTCGAAAATCTTTTTCTTTGAAGGGGGGTGGCAAGACCCCAACAACTTCTTTAAACAGTTTATCTCGGGTGCGCTGATCACTATTGCTATGACAGGGCTTGATCAGGATATGATGCAAAAAAACCTGAGCGTTTCCAACTTGAAAGATTCCCAAAAAAATATGATCAGCTTTAGCATCGTTTTGGTATTTGTCAATTTCTTATTCCTTACCCTGGGTGCATTACTTTACCTCTACGCCGCTGAAAAAAGCATTACCATCCCTGGACGAACCGACTACCTCTACCCTATCCTCGCCTTCGAACACCTATCGCCAGCTATCGGAGTTATTTTTATCCTGGGGCTTACCGCTGCTGCCTACTCCAGCGCAGATTCTGCCTTAACTTCGCTAACCACTTCTTTTTGTATAGATTTCCTCAACTTTGAAAAACATCCCAAAGAGGAAAAACAACAACGAAAAACAAGACTGATGATCCATCTGGGCTTTTCTGTCTTATTCCTCATTATTATCCTGTTCTTCAACTCGCTCGATAATAACGCTATCATTAATAACCTCTTCTATGCCGCAGGCTACACTTATGGACCATTACTTGGGCTATTTGCTTTTGGCCTGTTTACCAAATGGCAGGTTAAAGATCAGTATGTACTTCCCATTTGCATTGCCGCTCCGATCCTTGCCTACCTCATCAATACTAACTCCGATACTCTTCTGGCGGGCTTCCAGCTTGGCTTTTTGATTTTGCCTTTGACCGGACTGCTGACCTTTATCGGAATGGTGTTGATTAGATTAAAGGAGTGATGTTATTAATGAAAAGAAAGGAAAATGGAATGAAACTGTAATGAAAAGGAATGAGCATTAAATACGTGAAACTTTTACCACTTCAACAACTTACTTAACATAAATACACTGTAACCTAAATTACTTAATTTTTTGACCATGTCTTTTACATCAACTCTTCGTTGCGTACTCGCCTTGATAGCTAAGGCTATCAGGCTCCGCCGCGTCTCGATTTGATGTAAAATTCATTGCCCAAAATTTTTAACTAACTTAGATTACAGTGTAATAAAGGCGGCAGTTCACAATAAAACTAAAATTTTTCCTCCTTACCCTACCCTTTTGCAACTTGTCTCGACTATATACCCGAAAACAGTCATGTAACCGGTTCCGACTTTATTTTTGAACACTTGAAATTTGAAACATGAAAAAGTTATTGGGTATTCTCTTTTGCTTTGGATTAATCATTAATGTTTTTGGACAAAATGAAATGACTAACGATCAAAATATTACTTTCGGAGTTGCTGGAAATATTGGTTGGGGATGGGGTTTTTTGTCTTCTCCTGAAGATGCTTACGGTGAAGAAATCATTTGGGATATATCGGGCCCCGGAGGTGCTCTTACGGTACCGGTGAGGATTCGGCTAAATAATCATTTGTCCTTGCATACCGGGATTGGAATACGTTATTCAACAATGGAAGTCTTTAACAAGGAAATTCCTCCCGGAAGAAACTCTACTTATAATTTCAGGAATGAAATTGCAGCCATGAGCTTTTTCATCCCGGTTGGACTAGGGGTAGATATCGGAAAGAAAGACAAATTGTTGGGAGGGCTTCAATTAAATACACTTGGGCATTTTGAAACCATTTACATCAAGTATGAAGACACCCGGCCGGAAGGTGTCGAGCCCAACCCCGGCCAGTTTAAATTATCTCCTGTTAGCTTCTTTTTATCCTATCAAAAAGGGAGTGGCGGTATACCGATATACACCGGAAAGTGCTGATGAAGTCCTTGTGGAAGGATGCCTGCAGCAAGACCGACTGGCGCAAAAGTATCTCTACCAGCGCTATTTCGGCAAAATGCTTGGTATTTGCATGCGCTACGCAGGAAACCGGGACGAAGCAGAAGAAATCCTGAATACCGGATTCTTTAAGGTATTTAAATCCATCCATAATTTCAAAGGCACTGGAAACCTGGCCGGCTGGATCGCCAAAGTGATCCTTTACACAGCGATCGACTGGGCCCGATCACAGACTACCTACAAAAAACGCATGAATTTTAACGCTGTAAAAGAAGAAAGCACCTTTAATGATGGCTTACAAAACCTGGCGGTAGAAGCTATTTTTGAAAACATTCAGCAATTACCTGTCGCTACCAGAACTGCTTTCTCGATGTATGCTATTGAAGGATTTACGCACAAAGAAATTGCCAAGAAGTTGAACATCAGCCAGGGAACTTCCAAATGGCACCTCTCTGAGGCTCGAAAGAAACTGAAACATCTTTTATCCACTGAAAATGAACGCGACTATGGAAAAAGATAAGCAACAGCATCCAAACTGGCAAGACCGGATCAACCAACACGAGTTTGAATTCTCGGAAAACGCCTGGAAAAAGATGGAAAAGTTACTGGACGAAGGGGTACCCCCTATTCCCAAAGGAACGCACAATGGAAAATTAAAACTGACCTTCTGGCGGTTTCTAATTCCCATCATCGGAGTACTACTGATTTTTACGACTATTTACTTGATAACATCCAAGGACCTTTTTGAGCACGATAGCGAATTGAGCGAAACTATTCGCGCTTTCGATCAAACGGAACCGAAAAATGCAGAAGTTCTTTTAAATGAACAACAAAGGAAAGAACAAACCTCTGATACAGAACTGTCAATAGCTAATCAACATTTGAACCGAAGTACCTCTGACTTGTCTACGACCGATCTTAAACTAAAAGATTTAAGCACCAATAAGGTTTCTCCTGTTCCAAACGAAGCAGTAGATCCTACATCTGATCAGGCTGGACTTACACAACATGCTGACAACATAGATAAGTCCAGAACATTTTCTTCGCAGAAAGCGGTGGAAAAGACCGGTTTTACTGAACAACCTGATGAAAAAAACACCTCTGACTTGAATATAGAGGAAGAAGTGGAAGACGGTTTATTAAAGACTGAACCTGGCGTTTACGGATTTGAGGAAACAGCTGAATCATCAATATTAGAGGATAAAAAAGCTATTCAGTTTACTATTTTGCACCCATTGGAAAATAACAAAATTGTCCAGGTGAACAAAAAGATCCCAAGTATGAATGACCTCCCTGACGTCGATTGTCCATTTACTAACGATCGCTGGGCATTTGGTATAAAAGCCGGAGTCGATCTGCAATTACAACAACCCACTTGGCTGCTGGGAGGCTTTTTGCAATACAAGCTCAATAATAAATGGACTTTACAATGGGAAGCGCAATACAGCCTTCAAGCCAACGACATGTACGGCCCAAATCCAAGGAATGAGCACGGATATAATCTGGGCAGAGGTATAAACCACAAAGTAGTTTATGATATTGATACCGTCTACCATTCTCAAACACTAATTTATGAAAGAAGTACGTTGGACTCTGTCACTCGGCTCAACTTTTTTGAATTTCCGGTGACCGCAATTTATAACCACACCAATAGATTGCACTGGATGGCAGGTATGCAATTCGTATTCATCAGCAACTACGGTTTAAATTCAGTAAGAAGAAGCGTCCTTAAAGGATCAAATGATCTAAACGGTGGAATAGCCCATGGAAAGCCACTACCAGGAGTCAGCAAAATTGATATCGGCATCATCCTGGGAGGCATGTATGATATTAATAGCAGATTAAGTGTTGACTTCCGTTATGTGCAAGGCTTAATCGATCTAACCAATGATGAATTTTTCAGAAAAAAAGACAATGTGCTGGACTGGGGGCTTCAGCTTTCGCTGAAATGGAAACTAAACAACTGATTGGAAAGAGAAAGGATTAGGTAAAAAGGAAAACGGTAAATCAGAATAGCAAAAAAATAGTATATTAGTTTCAACGGAAAGAACAACCAATTGATTAATGTCTGCTTTCCACCATGTACCTTTTTCCATGCACCTTGTCCCTTTTGAAAAATGATTGACCCTAGAGCACAATTTGCCAGACAATTTGAAGACACTTTTCTCGATGCCCAGCGCCTGATCGGAGATCCACCGGCAGATGAAGCATTAAAACAGATGCTGGAATTAGAAGGCCAACTTTCAGCCAAACAGTTTTTTGATAAACTGATCCGGGAAGTGGAACTGCCCGTTGATCTGCTCCCTCCTCCTCTAAAAGCATTTGTGGATCAACATCAAGAACTCCCCGATTGGGCCGACCTGGAAAAGATCAAAATGGCAGAAGCGCTATTTATCGACCACGGCCCTAAATTCCTGGTTTTTCTCTATTTCAAATCACTCCCCACCTTATACTCCTGTGTTAATGGCGCTCAGATATTGGTAAAAACAGGCAGGCTTGCCCACGATCCGGCATCAAAACAAATTTTCACCCGACGTATTGCCGAAACAGGACAATTCCTGCTGCAAGTGATGGCGCCCGGCCACTTGCGCAGTGGAGGCAAGGCGATAAATTTCATTCTGAAAGTAAGGCTCATCCATGCCGCGATCCGCCTATTCATCCAAAACGGTGAATGGGATACCCACGAACTAGGTGTGCCTATCAATCAGGAAGACATGGCCCTGACGGCCCTTTCTTTTGGGCTAATGACACTGGAGGGCCTGGCACAATTTGGCATTGAAGAAAAAGAAGAACTCAAAGAAGCCTATATCCACCACTGGAGCGTAGTGGGGCATTTACTGGGTATCCATCAGGCTCTGCTACCCGAAAATTATCCGCGGGCTGCCTACCTGAAAAAAGAAATCCTGGCCCGGCAATCCGGCCCTTCAGAAGCGGGCGCTATCCTTACCCAGGCACTCCTCGATTTTTCTGAACAATCGCTGAAACTACAAACCCTTCAAAAAGGGCCTAAAGTGTTGATGTATTATCTGATCGGCCAAAAAATGGCTGCCGACCTCGGTATCGCTTACCAACCCGGGTGCCTCTATCCATTCGTTCCACTTTTTATCAAACGCTTTTTTAACTGGCAAGAACGGCTTGAAGACCGCTCCGAACCGCTCCACATTTTGATCAATGTCATCGCCCAGGAGCTGGCTGAACGTATGGTTGACTATTTTAATGAGTATAAAGGCGCAAAGTTTCAGGTGCCGGAATCGTTGAATTGGAAGGTTGAGGATCGGTCATGAACAGGTTAAATAAAAAGAAGGGTGCCTTAAGAAGCCTTTAGTGCTTAAAGCCACCAAACTTTCTTTTCTCAATATGCAAGTCATCCGGTTCGAGATTATTTTTTTTCTTATTTTGCAAGACGTTACAATAAATAAAAAACCATCATTTAATGAGCAAATTAACGGTAAAGAGTGGAAAAGGGAAAATTACCCTCACCAAGAGCAGCAAATTAGTAGGCCTAAAAACCAAGAAAGAGGAAGAGCTTGAAGAAAAGGACTATGTAAACAGGGAGTTTCATAAAAATCTGGGGGGATTTAAAGTGGTGGAACTGGAGAAGGGTAAAGACGATATTGACGATAAACTCGACGAGGTAAGGGCAAAGGATGAGATTGATATCGGTACCCATGTCTATTATGCCGAGGGAAGCGATATTCCCATGATTCCCACCGGAGAGATCATCATATTATTTCAGGAGGGCACTTCTGAAGGTGAGCAGAAAATCGTATTAGAAGAATATCATTTGGAATTGGTGCAGCGTCGTTCAGAGGTGAATGTCATTGCTAAAGTTACCTCTAAGTCGCCTAATCCAATCAAAGTAGCAAGCTTCTTAATGAATATATCATTGGTAAAATATGCTGAGCCGGACCTCGACGCTCAGGTAGAAGAGTACAATTTTGCTCCTCCGGTAGATGAGTTGGTATCTCACCAGTGGCATTTGCAAAATAACGGAAGGGTGGTTGATGCACATTGGAACCTCAAGAAAGGGGCCGACGCCAAAGTCATTGATGCCTGGCGCCGAATGGGAAATACGGGATCTTCAGATATCATTGTTGCCGTCATAGATAATGGGTTCGATCTGGATCACCCGGATCTAAAAGCAAAAGTCTTTAAGCCATTCGATCTTTGGACACAATCATCAAGAGTCACCCAAGGTGATCCCAGCTTTACGCACGGCACCCCTTGCGCCAGTGTGGCGGTGGCTTCCTCCAACGGAAATGGTATCGTCGGCGCGGCTCCCAATGCTCGATTTATGCCAGTCAACGGTACTTCTTTTAGTTTGAGAGCCACAGAACAAATGTTTGACTATTGCATCAAAAACGGAGCTGACGTGATCAGTTGCAGTTGGGGGACTACCGACCCTGCTTTCAATCTCAACCCGCTCAAAGAAGAAGCCATCGCTAAAGCGGCTCGCGAAGGGCGGGGAGGCAAGGGAAGCGTCATCTGCTATGCGGTAGGAAATGACGGCTATGATTTCGTTAACTTCTATGCTGCTCACCCCGATGTTATTGCAGTAGGTGCCTGCACCAGTCAGGATGAGCACGCCACCTACTCCAATAAAGGCAGAGAAGTGAGCGTTGTAGCCCCTTCCAATGGAGATTGGCCGATCACCGCCGCGAGAGCCTCCTGGGATCAGGGAGTTTCCTGGGAAAGCGGTGCATTTCGGTATTGGAGAGATGGTAAGTCAAGAGGCACCCAATACAAACATTTTGGTGGCACATCGAGCTCCTGCCCCTTAGTGGCCGGCATCTGCGCCTTGATTTTATCGGCTAATCCCGATCTGACGGCCAAACAGGTAAAAAGCATCCTGGAGCGCACCGCCGATAAGATTGGTAGGCCCTCCGATTATGACTCTCGAGGACATTCTAAAAAATACGGCTATGGCCGGGTCAATGCCGCCAAAGCGGTAGCTGAAGCTATCCGTCTCAAAGATGCCTCTGATCCGCCAAAAGTGGTAGAGGAAAGTATCGCCACCGGTCAGGGATTGTTCCGCTTTAGTGTGCAGCGACAACCCTCCAAAGGCTTTGGTGTTCAGGTTGGTGCTTTTGCTGAATATGGCAATGTATTGGTGCAGGCCGAAAAGCTGGAGCGCACCTTCAATCAGCCGGTTATCGTCAACATCAACCAACTGGAAGGTCAAACCGTCTACAAGATCGTCGTCGGCGCTTTTGATAGTCGAACCGATGCATCAAGGCTTCAAACGACTATGGAAGATCAGGGCGTTAAGGGGTTTGTCAGGAATTTGGAGGATTTGAAGTAAAAAATTAATAAAGGGTGCAAGGGTGCAAGGGTGCAAGGGTGCAAGGGTGCAAGGGTGCAAGGGTGCAAGGGTG
>CAZHOV010000139.1:0-14732 GCA_964534315.1 uncultured Saprospiraceae bacterium
CCTCTTCCCATTCCGAACAGAGAAGTTAAGCCCCTCAGCGCTGATGGTACTGCCAACGGCGGGAGAGTAAGTCGTCGCCTATTTTTTTTCCCAAAGCCCGTGAGCTCCGCTCCTCGGGCTTTTCTCTTTTTATACCCCCTACTTCACCCCCACCTGTCCTAACCTCTGTTGAAATGGTGAACGGACGACCTCTTTACTTAACCACTTAGCCCCCCTTACACCTCTGTACCATTGCACCGTTGCCTCCTTTACCTCCTCTTCCTCTCATCTTTTTCATCAAATCTTTGTTATATCTCATAATACAACAAATCGAAAACGGTATTCATGGATAGAAAACAGCAACTCTCGCTTAGACTGGAACTCATTTGGTGGATATTTACCTCCCTGATCGTAGTCGGGGTCATGTATCCTATTTTCAAAGTAACTCAAAGCTACCCCTTCGTTATTATCAATACCGTCTACATCGTAATATTAGTTACTTTTGCCCGCTATATCTTTCTATTAAAACATGCCTTTTTTGCTAAAATCCAACCCCTTAAAATTCTAATGGTCTTTCTATCTATTCCATTAATCTTTGTCTTGATCGAGAAACTCAATTACTTTCAAACCTATCTGGACGACAATGGCCTCTTTCCCTTCTTCGACCACCTCCCCTATTCCAATCAAATGAAATTGTCTTCCTACGTCTATAACGAAATGCTCTTCTTTGGCGTAGGCAGTGTGATCGCCTCCGTATTTTTTACGTTCCGGCTAATCATATCTATCTGGAGAGTCCGAAATAAAGGAACTGTCTAAGTTTTTTCATTATTAAATTTCGAAATTTAACTATATTCAAGCAAATAATTTCGCTTGAATATGAAAATTGTTCGCTGGATAGAAAACCTGAATGAAGCTGTCGGAAAAGCTGTATCCTGGCTTTCCGCTATCCTTGTCCTGATCGTTTGCCTCGATGTCATTATCAGAAGATTTATAGGCGGGCAGGCCACCTGGGTTATGGAACTCGAATGGCACCTCTTCGCTTTGATCTTTCTTCTAGGAGCTGCCTATACCCTAAAAAATGACCGGCACGTTAGAGTTGATTTATTTTATGCCAATTTTTCTAAGCGCGATAAAGCCCTGGTTAACCTCTTTGGTACGCTCCTGTTCCTGCTACCCTGGACAGCTATACTGATCTATTTTTCTTTCCAATATGGAAAAATATCATGGCTGGTTGCTGAGAAATCACCTGATCCTGGAGGACTCCCTGCAAGATACGTTGTTAAGTTTTGCATCACACTTGGCTTTCTTTTACTCTTCTTACAAGGCGTGGCCGAGGCATTAAAAGCTCTTTCTATCCTTCGCTCACCCACAGAAAAAGCCCCCGAATAATGGAAATTATCGCCCTCATATTATTTATCAGTATCTTTATTCTTATTCTATACGGTTTTCCCGTCGCCTTCACGCTCGGAGGTATCTCTATACTTTACGCAATTTGCTTTTTACCTCCAGAAGCCTACATGGCCTTACCTCCGAGAATGATGGGAATCATGAGTAATTATGTGCTCCTCGCAGTCCCCCTCTTTATTTTTATGGGGATCATGCTGGAAAAATCAGGCCTCGCTGAAGATCTCCTCGAAACGATGGCCCTGCTTTTCGGAAGGACCCACGGCGGACTGGCAATCTCCGTAGTAATTGTAGGGGCACTGCTCGCAGCATCTACAGGTATCGTCGGGGCTACCGTCGTCACTATGGGATTAATCAGCCTTCCAACAATGCTAAAAAGGGGATATAAACCCGAAATTGCCACCGGAACGATTGCCTCTTCAGGTACATTAGGACAAATTGTCCCTCCCTCTGTCGTTTTAGTTCTATTGGGAAGTGTTTTAAATGTATCTGTTGGAGAACTATTTGTTGCGGCTATCATCCCTGGACTGATCCTCATTCTATGCTATATCACCTATATCCTCATTCATTCCAAATTAAATCCGGAAAGTGCACCTCCTATTCCAAAAGAAGAAATTAAAGCTTTTAGAGAAGAAGGTTTTCTACGTAAGGTGTTTTCCGCTTTCTTAATGCCGTTTTTCCTTATTGTAGCTGTCCTGGGCTCTATCTTTGCCGGAATCGCTACGCCAACCGAAGCCGCCGCCGTCGGAGCGCTAGGGGCCTCCATTATGACCTTTTCCCAGGGTAGATTCAATAGCGCTATTCTGAAGTCCGTAGTCCGGGAAACGACCTTCCTGACCAGTATGGTCTTTTTTATCTTACTCGGAGCCACTACGTTTTCCTTTGTGTTCAGGGAAATGGGGGGAGACCGGTTTTTGATTGACCTCATCAATCAATCCAACCTTAGCGGCACCGGATTTCTGATCTTAGTAATGGTCGTCGTTTTTATCGCCGGCTTCTTTATCGACTTCATCGAAATCGTATTCATCATTGTTCCGGTCGTTTACCCCATCTTTCAGGAATACGATATGAATCTCATATGGATCGGTATCCTCCTGGCAGTCAATTTGCAAACATCTTTTCTGACACCTCCTTTTGGCTTTTCACTGTTCTATCTCAAAGGTGTAGCACCTGAAGGGGTCACTACAGGGCACATCTACAGAGGTATTATTCCATTCGTAATTATACAACTGGTATTCCTGGGACTCATCGCCACCTTTCCTTCGATTGTATTTCTGTGGCAACATCTCTTTGGAAACTAGAAGACGACTACTTCATCAAGGGCGCCAAATAAGATCCGTACCAAAGCCTGTTTTTCAAACTTTGCGTTGTGAGATGTACCTGTTCGAATCCTGCTGAAGCATGAACAGGGCCTGCTACCGGTCCGTCATAAATCCGTTTCCAGCCACTCCAGACCTCTCCATCCCATCGGTTGCGGAAAAGATAGTCATCAGCGTCTTTCGTAATGACATCCAACACCCAATAACCAATAGATTGTAATATTGGGAGGGCATAGAGAGGCTCGTTTTTATCTACCTTTATTCCTGGTAAATCATGCCAGATATTGTCATCAAGGGTTGGGACCAGGTATTTCACCGTGCCGCCTTCATGTGTAAAAACGTACAATTCTTTCTTGTAGAATGCTAATTTGGGATCTCTGTCTATCGGACCTCCCAGGTTTTTCCAACGACCATAATTCAAATTACCTTCGTTCTTTTCCTCCTCTCCCTCGCCTCTATTGATCCACAACTCTCTTTCTTCACTTTTTACACTTACATAAATCTCCCCTTTCCTGGTCCCTTGGTCTATCAATCGTGTAGCAGCTCCAATAGCAGAAGCTTTCTCAAAGGGTAACCCCAGTGTCCTCCACCCTTGCCATTCGTTGTTTCTTAGATGATTAATCAGCACATCTCCTTCAACGCCCTGACAGAACAGATCCAGCCTGTTTACGCCCCAGCTTACCAGCGTAGGGTCACAGAGGAAAGGTCCGCCTAGTGAAGACCAGTTATTGGTGTCCTCAATCCAATCATCATTTTCTTTCTTTTCCTGAATTGAATAATACCAAAGGTTTTTGGCATCATCTCTGACTACCAACTCTAGCTTTTTAGGGACTCTTGAAAGAACTGCTGCCTTGGCATTCTCAGCTACTTCCCTTTTCAGATCTATCCAGCCTTCCCATTTTCCCTGATCAAAGCTATTCCGCCATAGGTTTCCATTTTGACCTCTGATAAAAGCATCAACATGAGCAAAATCCCACTGTCGGGAAACCGGATTCCCATTTGTTGGTAAGTCTCCGATCTTATCCCAACAAATAGGCGCATCTTCAAAGGAAACACCTCCTTCATTGACATTGATCAAATCAGAAAAAACCATGCGTGCTCCGGGAACTGCCGGCAGACCTCCCTGGATATTAGCTCTGCCGCGTCGAACACCATCTACCAGACGCGTCTCCCACTCTGTTATCATTAATCGGTAAGGACGTGTCTTGTACTTTTCCGATAATTTAATATAGTACGGCTCTTTTTTAAAGGCCAGGTTTTGCGCATAAAGCGTCTCTGCTTTGGCATTCCCGTCGGTATAATACTTGAAAGAGAGCACTCTCGTCTCGGTAGGGTCCATGATAAACCGGCTATTTGCTCCTTCTCCAACTTGTTCCTCTACGTGAATGGTTACAAAAGCTGATGGTTTGGGTGACGTACTATTCGGCGGAGCAGTTAACGCTATGGGGCCTTCCAATTCAACAGCAACCTTATTTCTATGCTCCGCCATAATGGAAAATTGACATTTCCGCTCAGGAAGAACCTGTATAAATTCCGCCTCTACAAACTTGGAGAGGTGATAGTCAAAAAGTTGCTCATTCTTGTTGATAAATAAATCCCCCCTGGCAATCGAATTAGGTTGATATCTGGCCAATGAAAACCGAATAAAGGGAAAATACTTATCGTCTGGTAAATTGATCTTCACATCTGCATACCACAATTGGCGAGACTCATCATAATGAACCGGATACCCCACCACATCATAAGCTTCAGACTCTTCACCAGGTAGTACCAACCGCTCCTCTTTAGAAACAAAACCAGAAAAGTCAGCTACCGTAGGATATTGATCCAACCTGAATACCTGATAATTGATCGGGTCGTTTGCCCATCGGGTTACCTCATCATTTCGGTAGCCACAATCCTCATCTTCATACTGCTGCTGAAGCGCATAAGCCGGATTCAAACAAACAACCCCTAAAAGCTCTCCTGCTCCCGAACTATACCACGGCCTTTTTAAATATACTCTTAACCAACCCCCTTCCCGCTCATGCTCCCGAACCTCAATATCTTCCCCATAAGCGGGCTGCTTATTAACAGAGCGCTTCCATTTTAACAAGGGAATAATGCTATGCACCTCCGGCGTTAGGGGGCGCGCTGAATTTTTAATGTTCAATTCCAACGTATTACCTGACACACTTAACGGAAACTCAGCTTTGGAAAGCTTTGAAATAATATTGGTGAAATATTCTCTATATCTGGTTGTCCCGTCAATCCGATAGGTAACCATCCGGTGCTTCGTATCATTAAACAAGTGCTCGATATAGGTATTACTGGTAAGGTTTCCTTCTTCTTTTCTGAGCAGAACCGTTTCTTCATAACCTACCTTCTGATCTTCTACCAACATTCTCTTTTGGAGGGTTTTGGGCTTATCCTCCTGCAGGTCGTCCAAAGGCTCTTCCCATTCTGCAAATAGCTCCACTTTCCCGGTACTATTCCCATGTACTCCTATATTGGCCTCCAGATAAGCCTCAGTCGAATTAGGATGCCGGAAAGCCGTTAATTGTTGGATTTGGGGAGGCTCAATAGGCTGCTGCACGGCATGAACCAATTGCAAAGGTCGTGGTGGCGTAAATAACCAATGTCCACCATCAGTAATTAATTGTTCTAATTCCTCTGGCGTCCAAGTCTTACAAGTAGTTCCGGTCACGCCAAAAATATAATTTTTGAATTGCTCCATCCTGTTTTGCTGCGCCTGGGGAATGGGGTCTCCCCCTTTTGCTAAATATTCCAAAAGCTTTGGCCAATGGCCCATTTCATTTTCCAGGGTTTCCTTGGAGATATAGCAACTGATGTATAATTTTTCTTCCGTACCGGCAGGGATCTTAAACTTAAGAATGGAAAAATTCAACTGACTGGTATCTAATTCCAACGGACCATCATGCGGAATTAACCGGATTCGGACTGGCCTTGGGTCCGGCCAAACCTTATTATCCGGATAAAAAGGTACTTTGAAGACCAACTTCTTTGGATTACCTTTCCAAATCGCCAACCCTTCTGCAATGGGATCAGGCAAGTATTTCGTAACAATAGCTCGTTGCTCATCAAAAACAACATCATCCCCTGCAGGATTTGGGTGATATTGGGTATTTGGATTTGCCGGTGGGGTATGATCGTGATTTTTGATGATATTAAACTGCTGAACGATCTTATTATTGGCTTTATCGGAACCAATACCCTCATCAAAGGCACCGTGCTTTTCCGCTATTCCAAAATCCACCTCGGGAGGCAGGAAAAACCGCAGCGCTTTGACCTTTATTTGCCCGGGCAGTAAATTGTAGGCCTCCTCATCGTGCTTATTATATTTGCCCGCAAACATATTAGCATCCATCCGATCTCCATTACTCCTAACAACCATTCGCTCCATCGATTCCCCATCTTTAATGACATTCCCGTTGAGTATGGCAGGGCTGTTGGCTGGTTCAAAACGAAGGTAGGTCAACTCAGAGATCAACTCAGGATCCGATAGGTCATCTTCCCACGAGACGCTATTTCCAGCTAAGTCGACAGCGCGGATACGAATGCGGTACGTTTTCCCAAACCGCAATCGCGGTAAACTTCCGGGAACCACTTCAAAGTTAGCATCAACAAACGGTTCATTCAATGTATTTCCCGAGGATTCTGTTTCGACTGCATCTTCGGGCCTGGGAACAGCTAAACTCCAGCCATCCCAGGAGAATTGATTTTCGGAAGCATATAGATCATCCGTCTCTTTAGAGGAATCGTCGTCTTGATCATAAGTATCCGGAGTAGCTTCTGTAACACCTGCCTGAGAAAAGCCCTCATCTTCGACGGGAGTCGAGATCAGGTTTTCATCATCCATTTTATAGGTGCCTTTCCGACGGAATAACGAAAACCACTGCCCTTTTTCCTCATCGTAAATATCCATCCGGTAACCACTTAGAACATGGTCGGCAGTAAGGTTGATATCTTGGTTTTGCTCAAGTAAAGTTTCCAAATTATTACTTTCTAAAAACCGCTTATGCAACCGTTCTGCATAGCCGTTATTCGAGACCGTAACCGGCGCAGTACGAAGGCTGGGAAGCCCTTCTTTGGCTCTTACTTTTCTTCTGAGGATTAGTCGTTGAGCAAGATCGTTAGCTGTATTCTTTAGTTTTAATGTACTTCCCTCTGTCTCTACCTGCGAGGTATGGAATAGAGAGGTGTCCCCAATTTTCAGGAACCCATCTTTTAGAATCGCTTCCAGATTGCCTTCTTCTAGCTGAAAAGTGGGATTGGTTTTGTAGCTGGTGGAAGGAAAAATATCATTGGAAAAGGTGGAATGATGGAGCTTAACGGTGCCATTAGCAGGAAGATTTTGCGGAGCAGGTACTTTGATCTCAATGATCAACCCCAGCTTTCTCAGCAATACCGGAAAATCTGTTAACGCTGTATGCCGCTCATGAAAATCTAATACTGGTGGTTTTAGATCGGCTATCCTACTTTTCTTTACGCTATGGGCATAAAACTCATCCATTTGAGCAACGTACCTTTCTGTATTTTTACCGGTAATATCAAAGGGCACGAATTTTTTCGCTTCCATTATTTTATTGATCCGGTTTATCTCGCTTTTGTCTACCGAAAGGTGGGTGAAGTCATCCTGGTCTAGAGGATCTTGTCCTTCTATCACGGGTCCGATCGAATCGCCAAACCTTCTTAAGGTATCGCCATAATTGGAGATCTCCTCCATAACAGGTATCAGTTCCCAGGTAGGTACCAGGTCATCTGGAGAAATGACTCCCGCGCGGGCATACTGCTGAACCAAATAATTATCCAGGTGCTTGACAGGGTAGGAGTGTATCCTCTTTTGGGCATAGTCCTTTTGCTCAAACCCTTTCACTGGAGTACTCTCCGGAAATACCTTGCCCCATAATCCTGATTCGATCAGGCTTTGGTCTACAGTAACCGCTTGAGGGCTGCCTCCATCAAATGAAATAGATAACTGCTGCCCCAGGTTACCTATGGCCCCTGGCCAGTTGACCATCCGGTTGAAAGCGGCAAGGGTTACATTGGGGCTGTCCGGGGTAAGGCGGACAGATAGAAAAACAGAAAAATTCAGATAGGTCGTATTATTTTCGGAGGAAGTGCCCTTTGGCAACAACGTCCACATGATTTGCTCTTGCATATAATCGGGTTTTAAAAGGGATTCTTAGAATAAGGTTTTCAATTAAGCAAATGCTTTAGCATAATTAATCCATCTCGGCGTATCCATAACTTCGGAGAACGTCTTTGGCCCATTGCCCGGATTACCAAATGCCATAGGCTGCATCACAAATGCCATACCTGACGGATCCGAGTTTCCTTTCAGTTCTCTTCTGACCTGCAGCGTAACCGTTTTGCTGAAGAACAGCACTTCTACTTTCACTTCTAATTTAGCTTCTCCCCATAGTACATCTTCGGCTGGAGCCGGATTAGACTCGTAGGTCAGGCTCATACTGAACGTGAGTGACAAGGAAATTAACCCAAGAATAGAGAGGTTACCCCCCATTTTAATATACCCCTGGAAAGTAATCTTGCTTCCTCCGGAAACCGACTCCATGGCAAAGTAGAACCCTGCTTTGAGATAGACCCCTCCACTGGCAATACCGATATCAAAGGCGAGAGAAGCCCCAAATTCAAAGGCTGCTTCTACCTTTTCCAGGCCGCTCAGATTCACGGAAATGGCAAAGAACCCACCTCCCCCGAAAATGTAGACACTGAGGTTGAAAGGGTCTTCCCGCTCACAGAAATTAAAGGTAAAGGTGAGCGGTTTTCCTCCGAGTAGCGGCAATTCTAAAGCAGCTCCAAGTTTGATATTTTGTAATCCAAACACCCCTACGGAAACCGAAGGAATGGCCTGTGTATATCCCACTTCAATACCAAGCGGACTGACATTCAAAAAAGGAGGATCGGAAAAGCCATCAGAAGGGATAATGGTTTGCAGCACATTTACAAACCGGAGAAAACCAATAAACTTCAAGCCTCCCGGACCGATCTGGCAATCGACGTCTAGTTTTTCACCATTGGTAGTTTTAAAGGAGAGCTTATCAAAAGACAGTTGAATAACTTCAAATAGCTCAATAATAAATTCTTCAAGCGTCCCTTCAATAGAAGTTTCCGGACCCGCTCCGGGATTTTCAATGGGAACGACAATTTTGGTTTGTAAACACAGGGGCTTCCCTCCCGGAATAAATTTGAAAAACGCTGTATCTACTGATTTCAGGGTCGGCTTCCAGTCGTAAGAAGTTTCAAATTTCCCGTCTTTTATCGTTTCTATCAATTGTGGGGCGACAGAAGAAATAGCTCCGGCATCAGAGGGAATTTCCTGGGCTATTGCCCCCAAAATATCCAAAATGGATATGGCACCGAAGATTTTGGGGACGGCTCCATTAAAAAACTTTTCCGGATTAAACTTCCCGTCAAAAATATCGGAGTTAACCAGGTTGGTGGGGTCGGTAACGTCCGGATCACCGATTGGACCCAGCGTTTGAGAAAGTGCTCCGATATTGATATTTGGCGTTGCAATTCCTCCTGATTTTTCTCCATTCTGCTCAAAATCCAGCCCCTTTGCGTACTTCAACGTAGCAAACACCTCTCCCTTGTTAGGTTGGTAGAACGGAATAACAGAAGTAGCCAGGTCATTCTTTCCCATCAAATTATTTATGGGCGTGGCCAAAATTCTCGCCTCTTTGATTACCGGAAAGAAATTGGGCTTGTTACCATGTGCATTATTGATAGATTCAAAATAAAGGTCCTCCGTTTCAAAGGAAGTGCGATTTTTCTCCACAGCAGGAGCAATCGCCATAAGTTGATTACTTAAAGGAATGGCCGTATTCGTATAGGCATTATTAATGGTTTCAGAGTCTGTATCGGATATATTAAAATTATCTCCCAGGGTTTCTCCAACAAATATCAAAGGAGCTTCAAACCCTATTTCCCGGTTTTCTAAATCTCTGACTTTAAACTTAAATTTAAAGCTCTTTCCCCCTACATTGATCCAAAAAGCCTGATTCCCCACATTGCTGCCATGGCTAGTGATCATACTATTTTCTTTGGGATCTATGTTGGGTGTTCTTGCGTTTTCAATAAAGACATTTTGTAATGGCAACTTTCTATACTTTGCTGAATCGCTTTCAGCTAGCGAATCATTTTGAGCGTTAAAATCAGGATATTCTTTAAATCGCTCTCGCACCACGATATACTCCCATTGAAAGCTTGCTGCCGTAGGCCCCTTATCTAAAATATTATCTCCAATTTTTCGCTCCGTAATCCTTACCAGAGCTGCCTTATGCCCAAATGGAAACAGGTAGCCTACATTCACCACCCTTACATAATGGTCTCTGCCCAACGTACTTTGATGCACCCAGTTGATTAAAGTAATCCCGGCAGGACGAGTTGAGACATCCCAATTTCCGTAAAAATCCATATAACTCCCCAGCGGAGAAAGGGCAAATTGAAAAGCCTTGAAAGGAATGGGGGTATAGTTTCCTATTTTGTTGGAAGTTAGATGGACAATATCATGCCGGTCTACTGAAAGCAGGGCTGTCCGGTAGGAAACCACCTCCGGAACATTAGCTCCCTGCGGGTCGTGCAACTTGGCATCTTTTGACCAGGGAGCCTTTAGATACAATGGTGTGGATCTATCTGCTTCAATGAATTGCTCACCCTTTTTCTCTACCAGCCGCGTATGCCATAATTCATGCTCATCTTCCGCCTCATCCAATTGAATTTTATGCCTCCACCGGTGTTTTTCATTGGGCGAAAGCATTAACCGGTATGGAGTCTCAATAAACGTATCTTTCGGCCCAGGCTTTTTAAACTTGTCGGGGTCGATGATCACGCCGAAATCAAATACCGGCAAGAAAGTACTCACTCCAATATTCAACAACGGAATACCTTCCTGCTGTGTCCGAATATCTACCAGATTTTCAGCCAGCGACAAATCGTTTAGCTCTGAGGCTAGATCCAGAGAAAGTTCTCTCCTTTCGCTCCAAATCGGACGAATGAGGTCTCCTATTATTTCCAGATTGGGATTGATCTGAATGATATCAATACCATCGCCCGACTCCGCTCTTGAATCAATCAACAAATCATATTTATCCCAGTTCAGCAAGGCACTGACGTTATTCTCGATAGCATTGATCTCTTCCGGAATACCAAACACCAACCGGCTCATCCCACTCATCCTATGACGAACCGGGAAGTAGGTGGGTAATTCGTCGGTAAGGCCGGAAGCAGGGGGAGGAAATTCGTTGGGATCCTCATCTTGCTGATAAAAGGCTTCTTCCATAATACTTTGCGGAGGAAACCAAATCGCCAGGCAGGCTTCTTCGCCCTCCAAACGATGAAAAACATTAGTATCCCGGTCTAATTGAAAACCGGTAAGATGAAGTAATAAGACCGTAAAATCATGAGGCCTGGTAATAGAGAGCATGTATTGATTGCCTAAATCTGCAACCAAAGCTCCTTGCCCATAAGAATAGGAAGGAAGTGTAGTCTGGTCCATCGGCTTGGGTTAAAGGGATGAAAGAATGGCTCTTAAATTACAAAAAATTTTAAACTAATGCTGAAAAATCTAGAAAGAACGGTTCAACGGTTCAACGGTTCAACTAAAGTTGAGATCAAATTTTGGAAAGCCGTATCTTTAAATGGGTAAATGTTCTAACAATAACTCATTTTTTAATACCCGTCAATAAAAAATGTGACACCTCTTTATGTCCCTTTTGTCCCCCCTTGCCCCACTTATGAGTCGTATGCCGGCGTAGTTCCTGACCTTGAACTATTCTTTTGTACCCCTTTGTACCCCCTTATACTCCTTTGCACCCCTTATATATACCCCCTTTATACCCCTTGTACCCCTTTATACCCCCTTTATACCCCCTTTACACCGGATACCTGGTAACCCGGATACCTGGTAACCTAGATACCTGGACACCTGGATACCCGGATACCCGGATACCTTGACCTACATCTGTATCGAATTATAAAACTGTTTCTCCGTAATGGCGGCCCATTCACTGACATTCTTTCTGAACTTTGAAAAAGAGGCATATACTTTTTTACTAAAGGGGTCGCTTTCAGTTATTTCCTGGATGATCTCTTCCGTATATCCTCTCAGCGTCGTCAACACTTCTTCCGGATAAAGCCGGACATCAACGCCTTCCTCTTCAATCAACTTCCTTAAATAAATATTATTCTTGGCCTCAAACTCTGATAATGTCCAGATATTCATTCTGGCAGCAGCCGTTCGTACAATTTCCTGCAAATCTTTTGGCAATTCGTAGAAGCGATCTTTATTCACAAAAAGCTCTAGCTGAGGACCCGGCTCATGCCAACCCGGAGCATAGTAATAATCGGCAATCTGATAGAAGCCCATAATATAATCGTGATAGGGCCCTATCCATTCCGTTGCGTCAATTACGCCGCGTTCCAGTCCGGTATAAATCTCTCCGCCAGCCAGCAAGACCGGTGCTCCTCCTGCTTTTTCCAGCACCTTCCCTCCAAGCCCTGGCATCCGCATTTTCAATCCTTTTAGGTCATCAATAGAATTGATCTCCCTATTAAACCATCCGCCCATCTGAACCCCCGTATTTCCTCCCGGAAAGGGAATCAGGTTGAAATCACTATACAATTCTTCCCAAAGTTCTAAACCTCCCCCACATAAAATCCATGCATTCTGTTGTTGCGCATTAAAGCCAAACGGCACCGCTGCAAAAAACTGACTGGCCGGCGCCTTCCCTGCCCAATAGTACGATACCCCACTCCCAATATCTGCCGCCCCTGTCCGAACCGCATCGAAAGACTCTAGTGCAGGCACCAATTCACCTCCTCCATATACTTCGATCTCCAATCTTCCTCCGGACATTTCCTTCACCCACTTCGCAAAATAATTACACCCTTCTCCCAATACCGGAAAATTAGGCGGCCAGGTAGTCACCATCGTCCACCGAAACTTTTTATTGGTGATGATGCCTGGCCCTGCTGTGCTCTGTGCATGATTGTCGGAGCTACACGTCTTCATTACAAATGGCAAGGATATCGTACCTAATGCCAACCCCTTTAGAAAGTCTTTTCTCGTAAATTTCATATGATGGTCAATTTATTTGTCTAATCTAATAAATACCTACGTTACCCGCAACTAGCTTGTCTCAAAGGTCATCACGTAGTCCAGTAGTGACGTAGTCATGAGAAACTGTTGAACTGTTGAACTGTTGAACTGTTGAAATTCGATTATTCATTGGTTTTACCATAGGAACCTCTGTGCTTTTTTTTAATTCCCTTTTCATTATTTACTTCCCTCCCGCGCCTTTGGTTCCTAAAGCCCGCCTACAAAAGGTAGGGAGGCCAGCCCGCACGTAGATTGTCTGTTTCATTCTCTTTTCATTCATTCTTAATTCTTAACTCTTCATTCTTCATATTTCACCACTTTCCCTTGCCCTACTTTCTTACCTTCCACCTCCAACACATAATAATAAAGCCCATGTTGCAAACCAACTAAATCAATCGCTTTCTGTTCTACTTCCTTTTCTAACTCCTCTACCAATACTTGCTGCCCCAAACCATTATACAACAACAACCGCCCTGCCTTAGAAAGTGGGTTTTCCAATGCTAAATAAAGAAAATCATTGGCTGGGTTGGGAAAGAGTTGGTGAGGGATAGATGGAGTAGAGGAAAGTGTTTTAATAGAAGTAGTGCTGTCTATGCAAGGCTCAGCGCTGGCCCCAAGGCGGAAGTTGGGATAGTTAGGCATGGTGAAAATATTGACAGCAGGGAGTTGAACGGCTCGTTGCTCTACATTACAGGCCAAGCCCAATTCATTTGGGTTATGAATAACATGTAAAATATCAACACTATTCGGGGAATTGATATAAATTTTTCCATCAGGGGCTAATTGGGCTAAATAAAATGTAGTAGCTAAAGGAGGGTTTGGAGAATAAGAAGTATCCCATACGGCTACTGTTTGCCTGGAAGCTTCAATATCATTTGCTTCTAAGTCATATTGAAAAATTTTAGTGTGAGAAGGAACGTATAAAAACCTGGAATTCGGAGAAATTGCCACTCCTCCGGAATAAGCGGAATCATTATAGATAAATTGAATAGGATTACTCAATTTTCCAGAGCAACGATTAAAATCAAAAATATCAAGCCGTGTACCGTAGGAAAGACTAACCGTATTGAATCGAACATATTTGTTTCCATTCGGAGAAAAAACGGCCTGGGATAATCCAGTAACCACGGTGTCACCAATAATTTGATTAGATTTTTGGATGATGGTGTCCCCTTTAATTAAAAGCCGATAATATTTATTAGAGTTTCTTGTTCCTAGAATCAACCACCAATCCAAACCATTAGCATGTCGAACTGAAGTTAATTCTCCAAGTGGTAAAGTATCTAGAACTATTAATTTATTTTTTTTTAGGACCTTACCTAAACCATCATTTTTATTCATATTAATTTCAGTAAGTAATAGTTTTAATACGTGAGGATCAGGAATTTGGGAAGAAGGATATTCAACAGTAGAATGAAATAAATAGTATTGATCAAGATGATTAGGTTTAGGTAATGCCAATGCTCCTTGAGGGAGATTGTAAGCGGAATCGAAATCCAACATGTCATCAGCAAAGGGACCAGGGTTTAATCCAAACCCATTTTCTATGATTTCGTTTTCCGCATTAGCTATAAATAATCCATTAGAATAGAAGGCTAACTGGCCTGCTGTATCGCAAATCATTCCATTGGTAAAATAAAAACTTAAACGAGTGTCAAAACTATCTACTAGCAATGAATCTCCCGAAAAATCTAACCAGATACCTCCTCTGTTTTCATTTATACCTGATGTTGTCCCCATCACCCAAATATGATCTCTTTTGGCATCAGGGAGATTTTGGGCATAAGTATTCATGGTAATTGCTAGAAGGAATAAAATGATAGGTAAAAATGTTTTCATAACAAATGATTTAAGAGGCCGTCTAAAAAGTCTTTTAGACTCCCTCTAAGGAATTTTTTATTTTGGGA
>CAZHOV010000140.1:0-14533 GCA_964534315.1 uncultured Saprospiraceae bacterium
GATCGCTGTATTCGCAGGAGCAGAAGGCGCCGGATGCCTGCCCGCCGTCGGGGCGCACCCCGCAGAGGGCTTCGACTACTTCGGCGTAGCCGAGGCAAGTTGACTCATCATCATTAACCACATTAATAATCTGCACCGCACCACCAATCTGTGAATGGCTAAAGGTATTCGGACTGTAAACCGTAGAACCCGTAAAAGAGGAAGTAGTACCATCGGGCCAGGTAATAGTGTAATTATCAGTAGCTGCTCCGGAAACAGAGCTGACTTCGAGATAATATTCAAACGCTTCAGCATCATCTGTTCCATCTGTACAAATTGCGCGAGCAGTAATGTCAAGAGGGCAAGTCAGAGAAGTTAACCCCCCACCTTTATTGGTTGCAAAGTCATTAGCATTATCTTGGTCAACAAAGAAATGAATAGAACCTGCTAAATCAACACGGAAAAGTAAGGCTCCATTCGTATCATTATTCTGCGCAAAGTTGGATGGAATCCCGATAACCGTCGCGCCGAAGGGATCACTACCTCCAAAAAAGATGAAATCATCAGCATCGAAACTGTGTGGTGAGTTTAATGGCTCCCAGTATATTTCATTATTTGATATAGTCACCTCCTCATCCCCGGCTCCCAGATCGGCAATAATTCGTCCACCATTCACCTCATTATTATTTACTGTGGCGCCATCTGAACTTTCGTCTAAAAAGATGAAATTATCCCCCCTGTCCGCCAGGCTTCCTGTCCAGGTAAAACTGTTATTCTCCACCAAAGCATCAGTACCTAAAATTCGTACCATAGCAGACCCCCCTGCCCCTGGTAAGATAGGCGGATTGCCAACCTGAATATTATTTATATAGGAAAAATCATTCGCCATAACATCCACAAATATGTCTCCTCCATTCACTAATGTGCTTTGGATCTCAAATCCATCAATGGTGACCCCATCTGCGGTAACCATAATGTCCCCATCAACAACTGACTCCGCTGAACGCGTACCGTTGTAGGGTGTTCCAGCATTGGCCCCCTGGAGGATCACACTCTTATTAATTGTGAGATCTTCTGGGAAGGTGCCGGGATCTACAATTAGAACATCCCCGGCCACTGTTGATCCATCATCAATAGCAGTCTGAATGGAAGTAAAGCAAGGAGAATTGCCTCCGCATATACCTGCCGGATCCACATAAGCATCCTGGGCAAGCAGGGAAGAAGAGAACAAAAATAAAAAGAACAAGGGAAGAATTATCCGGCGATATCTACTCTGAGCGAAAAACAAAACCAGAAAACCCAACAGCCCGGCAAAAAGAGCTCCCTTGGATTGGTGGCTAAATCTTGCTGAAAAACTTTTCAAAATACTACCAAAAGAATTGCTTGCCTTTTTTTCATTGATAAAAGTTAGATAGATGTTTTCCATACTTGAAGTATTCTTAATTTGAAACCACCCAGTTTGGAGTTCTGAGTTGTCGGAATTGTAAATATTTTCCAAAATAACATTTTGTCCATGCAATTGGCTCATAAAAACAGAAGCCATAAACAACAGACAAAGAAAGAGGTTTCTAGCGTGTAAAAAAGTTTTCATATTAGGTGTAATTGTTATTTTCATAAAGCTTGTTTTGTCAATTTGAACTTAAGCATGTTGCCATGCGGTGGATTATAATTTTATAAATAATTTCATTTCTGTTCCCCATCTATGGAGAGCTCATCTTTTTTACTTCTTTGATAAAACTCAAAAAAGTAAAAGATGTATCCAAACGACATACCTTTGCACTACAAATCATTTTCTTAGTTTGGAATTTTTTTTCAACGTTATACAATATATTATGGTGTGACTTTCTAAGTTGGGAAACTGAAATTCGAAGGTTGTATCTAAACTAATAATTCCTATCTAGTCTACTAGATAAGTTTGCTGTTATTAGTGATTTAGAACGGCTTTGGGAGGGTGCTGATACCTCCGATCGGTTTGGGATAAGTAAAAATTAAATTGGGATGGTATATTTTTAATCCTCTATAGCGCTAAAATAGAATTTTTTTGGGGTTCCAGGAAATTTTTTTGATTTTTTCTGAGTTAATTTTCAAAAAAATATACAATTCGCTGAAAATCAGCATACTATTCAAATGACCCTCCAAAAACTAATCTACTTTTAACACATTTTATGAATGAAAGATATGAAATTTTCCGTGAATTCATAAGTTATTAAGGGCTTAATCGAACCCAGCATAACCCAGATTTATCTGTAAGCAAGCAGGAAATAACCACTACCCTAAAATACTGTGATTAGAAGCATGTAAGATAAGTGTTGGAAAATTGAAAAGAAGAAGTGTTTGCCCAAGAATTTGCCTTTAGGTGTCTGATCAGGAAGGTCCTGATTTCTGTAGATTTAGCTCAGGATGAGTGTTATCCAATGTAAATTGGATTGGATAAGTTTCAATTTAAACTGCCTGATAAATATATGAAAATTAATTAATACCACTTTATTTTTCATTGCAAAAGATTGAAATCCAATAGAAGTATTTTCAGATTCGGAAAAAATTCCGATCTTTACTTCTTGTAGGGTGTTTATTATTGAAGGCTTAAATGATAAGTCTCTCTTCATTTTCCTTCTTCCAAACACCAATCCATCCAAATATGAATTTACACATTGGAGCTGTCTCAAACATATAAGTAGTAAGGCAAAAAAATTGGTATAAAAAATCTTTTTGAGTTCGGTCATTATTTCCTGCGTTCATTCCAGGTATTCAATCACTTAGTCTATAATGGCCGAACAGATTTATTATACAAGCAATTTTGATTTGCCGCTTAGAAGCCACCTCCAGAAATTTTTCTAGTGATTCAAGCACGAAAGTGTTTTGAGCCTCCTTATTGTCTGTCTGTTTCTCCCACCACAAACAGGAATCATCCCAAATAAAAAAAATTTAGAACGATTCTTGTTTTTTTATGATCCAATAATATGATAACCATGAGAAAGCGCAGGCTTTTTGTTAATCTTTTTTACGGATACTTAATTTCTATCTGTTTGCCAAGTTTTAATCCGATCCTGGCACAAGGCAGTATCAATTTCGATTCGCCTACCACAAGTATCCCGGAAGCAGCTATCCAACCAGGCAACGCTTGCAGACCTTCTGTAGAAGTGAATATCGGACTAACGATCTCCGGTAATCCGAGCCAACCTTTTACCACTTATTTTTCTGTTGCACCCACAAGCACTGCAACAGCAGGCACCGACTTTGAGCTCATCACTGACAGCTTGATCTATGCTCCGGGAGATGATCTACAGCAATCCGTTAAAGTGCTTATTTATGATGATGCTTATGTCGATAAATTTGAAATAGAGACATTGATACTACAACTAGACGCCAATCAATATACCGGGAACCAACATACACATACCCTCTCCATTCAGGACGATGACCTAAATCCGTTGACCGACTCTACCTGGATGACTGTATTTGAAGAAGACTTCGAAGGCCCCTTCGTTTTTGGCGATCTATTTCAGGATACGCTCTGGGCACTGGGGTATTTTATGACCAGCCAAAACATATGGATGGCTGGACCTCAGGGAGCTATCAATGGCAACAAGGGGCTGTACATATCTTCCGATAATAGTTCCTATCATTACCAGACCTCTTCTCCGTCTAAGATTGGTGCACGCATGCCCAAAATAGAGGCACCCAATGCTTCCAAACTATTGTTAGAATTTGATTATCAAGTGGCCGGACAAGTCGGACGCGATTACGGGAGTGTCGGATATCGGGAAGCACTCCTCACCTACTCCTTTTTTGACGGCACGCCATCAGGTCCTTATGTCAATCAACCTCAGCCCGCTACTCGCTCAATCGAATTGCCTGACACCCTGGGAAGCTCCTTTTACCTGATGTTTGCATGGGAAAACGACCAATCCGGTGGTACGCAACCGCCATTGGCAATTGATGATGTGAAGGTAAAGAGTTGGGAACCCATCTCAGTAGCAACCCGACAAGGCGATATCGACTCGGCTTATTTAAGTGTCGGCGAAACCGCTCATTTTTATTCAGCCAATAATCAAATTATCGCCAGCATACAGCAACAGAATGGCACTCCTGCCGGTTGCATCCGTGCAGAGATCGATCAGGAGGGAACAGGAACGACCATCATTCCCTGGGCCGGGGACTATGTATTGACTGAAAAAAACTATTTCATAGCAGCCGACAAGGATACGCTAACAGAAATTACGCTTTATTTTACCGCTGAAGAAATTGCCGCTTTAGGACCAGATCCATCAGCATTCAATCTATTGAAAAGCGATGGTCCCATTAGCCAGGCGACTGCATCCAATAGTGAAATTATTCCTGCGAGTGAAATATCCGTCACGACCTTTGGCCCAACTAATGCATATTATGCCTTTACGACCACCGTCGATGGATTCTCAGGCTTTGCGCTGACCAATGCCCCCCAGTCGATTTTGCCGGTAGAGCTTATTTCCTTAACAGGAGAAGCGACCTCCCAAGGGCATTTGATCGCCTGGCAAACGCTACAAGAACAACATAACGATTACTTCACGCTGGAGCGCTCCTCCAATGGGTCCGATTTTTCCACCCTGGTGAAAATCCCAGGGGCCGGTGAATCTGATCAACGGTTACATTATGAATTTCTGGATACTTATCCTGAAACCGGCGTAAATTATTACCGGCTTTCCCAAACCGATTTTGACGGCCGTACAACCAGAATAGGGCTGATCGCCGTAACCAACTCCGCCTCAAAATTATTGGAATTTGAAATTGCCCCGAATCCAACTAATGCTGATTTTTGCTTCATTAAGGGCGATAGCGAAAAAGACCAGGCACTCTCCTATCAATTATTTGATGCTTCAGGAAGAAAACTAATGGATGGCGTGCTAACTCTTACCAAAGGAAGTTTTTCCAGGCCCCTGCCTCTACCCTTATATCTAAGATCAGGCTTATACCTTTTAATATTTAAGACAGGAGGCTCTACGGAAATCAGAAAAGTAATTATAAAATAAAAAAGAGGCTTTTTGACGGTAAATCAAAAGCCTCTTTAAAATTCAAACAAAAAAATTCTCCCCCTAAAATGTTAAATTCATTGTTTGATATAAGATTAAATACGAGTGTTTGTTCAGTGTTGAATAGTTTTAGCTAAAAATGGTGTTGATGAATGCTTGGATTGGGCATTCGCTGTGAGTGTTCTTATATGTTGGAATTCAACATCGGGAGAAAATACATAGTGTTTTCCTTGATCGGCTAACGGATAAATTCCTTGTTTAAACGTGATGGTCTTTATGCCCAGCTTTTTTGTGTGCTCGCCTCTATATACGTAAGGCATGTAGATCGCAAAAATAGTTTTGGACAAATGTTTTTTGATGGTCAACGGATTCAGATCCGATTTCAATATTTTTATCTGGATGGCTTCTCCTTTCACCTCTACAATCGCATTTCCCTTATTGGTACTACTTTTAACGATCGCGCTACTGTAAGGCGCGTCATTTATTTGGCAAATGCCTAAATCTTGGCAGCAATTAGCGGGATTGCCAAATCGGGCTCCAACCTGAAAACGGATGGTCTTTGGTGTAAGGTCGTTGTTTAAAAATGGGGGTGAGAAATTTAAGGAATACATTTGATAGTGGTTTTTGAATTGGAAAAATAGGTTATAACCTTTCAACAGTAATACTACATTCCTCCAATCTCGTCGATGACAATAATTTCCATCTGTTGCTTTTCAGCCGGAGCTGCATCATGATAATCTGAAGGGGATGCAATGGATCCAAGAGAAATTAATACGGAGATGATTAATGAGATAGACATATTCAATCGTTTTTTTGTTATTAATTTAAGACAAAACTACGAACAACCACCTTACCAAAAAAGGACATTTACCCCATTTTTGTACAACATATTTAATGCATAAAAAGCCACAATAACTTATCATAACATTTGATAATCATTAATTTATACTTACCATATTTATTTAAAGAAGCCTACTTTTAAACAAAAGTTTACATCTATTCAAAGAACTTTTTTTTAAAAATCATTCATCGACCAACTCATACCGTTGGTTGAGAGATTTTCAAAAATAATTATCTCATTTTTTAAAAAGAAAGACATTTTGTCTATTTTTGGACAGGCAATATATCCAACAGTTATCTACTTCAAATAATTTTTCTACCTGATTTTCAATTTTTTATAAAACATAGATTATTTCTTTAATCTATAAATTAGACTAAAACAGAAGGTTGTGGAAGTAATAAGGGAACTCATTAATTTGGTGGTAAACCAATCTTCAAGAGCAACGGAAACGTTACAACTGGTTCCAGATCAAAAAGGTACCATGATGGAACTTTTTGAAAACCTTGAGAAAGGTAATTGGAAGGACGATGAAACAGCGGCGGAAGAGCTCTTGGGGGTCCAGCCAACCCACTACGCATACAGAAGGGTGAAAAACAAGCTTAAGAAATCTCTTCTCAATGCAGTTTTCTTTCTTCCTTTTAAAAGGAGCAGGTACAATGCCATCCAGCGGGCTTACTACCAATGCCATAAGGATTGGGCAGCCATAAAATTTCTTATCGGACGCAGCGCCTTTAAAGCTGCATTTGAGTTATCAAAAGAACTGTTACGCAAAGCCCTTCGATATGATTTTACAGATATTGTGGTGATGGTTTTACCATTTTTAATACGGCAATACGGCATTCAATTTGGTGACAATAAGCGGGTACAAGAATACACGCAGATGGCCGATGAATACCTCGATATTTTTAAACTCGAAATAAAAGCAGACCGTTTTTATGCCCTACTAGCTAACGAGTACGCCAAATCGGCAACAAATAAACCGGAAATATTCGAAGTTGCCACCTCCTATTATCAAGAACTTTCTCCTTTTATCGGTAAAATAAAATCTTATAAATTTCACATACTCGCCTACATGATCGGCATTCTGCGGTGGATGTCTGTCAACAATTATCACCAAACAGCAGATGAATGCCTGGCTGCTTTAAATCACTTCGACAACCTGCCTTACGACCACAAAAACGCCAAAGCTATATTTCTGTTCCAACTCATTATTTGCTGTATCCACCTTAGACGCTATGAACTTGGAGAAAAAAGTGTAAAACGTTGCATGGAACTTCTCGACGAAGGCTCCACCGAATGGTTTAGAGCAAATGAATCCTATCTCCTCCTTAGCTTGCATAGCGAACAATACGAAAGTGCCATCCGCATTTATCATCAAACCAGCAAGCATAAAACCTTCCAATTCCTGTTTAGACAACCTCAAGAACGCTGGTTTATTTATGAAGCCTACATTCAATATTTATCGGAAATCAAAAACATTCCACTTGAAGGCGAAAACGGAAGAAACAAAAAAAGCTTTAAACTAGGGAAATTCCTAAACCAAGTACCCGTATATTCTAATGACAAACGGGGAATGAATATTAACATTCTGATCATTCAAACCCTTTTCCTTATCCATCAAAAGAAATATCACGAGGCCATTGAGCGCATTGAAGCGCTCCAAAAATATACAACCAGATACTTAAGAAAAAACGAGTCTTTCAGAAGCAATTGCTTTATTAAAATGCTGGTCGAAATCCCCAAACAAAATTTCCACCGGGAAGCCGTGAAAAGACATGTACAAAAGTTTCAGAAAAAGCTGGCTTCCCAGCCTTATGCCTATGCAAACCAAGCTACCGGCATAGAGATCATCCCCTATGAAAATCTATGGGAATTGGTAATTGACCGACTAGAGAATAAGATACATTAGTAGGGGTTGATAATTAGTAGTTAATAGTTAATAATTAGTAATTAGTACAATGTCAACTAAGTTGATTAAGTAAATTAGTTATGAAATAAATTACTGTAAAACAGCAATTTATTCCTTCACTTAATTATGCTAACCAGTATATGATATATTGATTATCAATTACTTAAACTTAAGTAGGCTAATCAATTTGAACAGTCCCCTTTACCAGATTTCCTAAATTAGCCCCCCCCTCAACTATTAACTACTCACTACTCACTATTACCTACCGAATAAACATCATCTCTCTGTATTTAACCAGCGGCCATTCGGCGTCTTCTACATTCATTTCCAATTGATCGGCATGTTGGCGAATCTTGTCCATGAGTGGTCTGATCTCGTTGGCGTAAATAGCAGCAGCTTCGTGAGCTTCGGTGGCTTTGTGTACTTTTTCCTGCGCCTTATCCAACGATTTGATATTGGCATAAATACTATTTACGTGTTCCGAAACGTGCTGGATCATCTCGCGCTGAAATGCGTAAGCCTGGTCATCAAAGCCGGCTTTGATCAGGGCGTTCATATTGTCGAGCAGATTGGATTGATAGTGCAGAGATGCCGGAATGACATAATTCAAGGCCAATTCTTCTAAGGCTCTGGCTTCGATAGCAATTTTGGTGCTATAGTTTTCGAGCATCACTTCATAATGCGCCACCAATTCCTTTTCGGTAAATACGCCGCCATTGATAAATAATTCCTTTCCTTTATCAGAAACGTAAGCTTTCAGGGCTTCAGGTGTCGTCAAATCGTTAGAGAGCCCTCTTTTAGCAGCTTCTTCTTTCCACGCTTCGCTATAGTTATCGCCTTCGAAGAGAATGGGCTTAGCTTCCTGAATATATCGTTTCAAAACAGAAAGAATAGCAGATGGTCGTTCTTTTCCAGCTTCCATTTTGGCTTCGACATCTGCCTTAAATTTGGTAAGCTGCATCCCCATCATCGTATTGAGGGCTGTCATCGGAGATGCGCAATTGACGCTTGATCCGGCCATTCTAAACTCAAACTTGTTTCCTGTAAAGGCAAAGGGGGAAGTCCGGTTTCGATCGGTATTGTCTAATTCAAGATTTGGGATCTTGCTGAGCAGATCTAAAACTACTTTGACATCATCAGGGGTATCTTGTCCTTCTTCAATACGAGTCAGTACTTTGGAAAGGACTTCTCCTATGAAAACAGAAATGATTGCCGGGGGCGCTTCATTAGCTCCAAGCCGATGATCATTGGAAGCGGAGGCCACGCTAGCTCTCAGGATATCTGCATATCCAGCAACTGCCCGGATAGTATTGACAAAAAAGGTTAGAAACCTCAGATTCTTACCGGGATATTCTCCGGGAGAAAGCAGGTTTTTTCCGGTATTGGTACCGATAGACCAATTGTTGTGCTTTCCAGAACCATTAACTCCGTCAAAGGGTTTTTCGTGAAGCAGCACCCGCAGTCGATGTCTTTTGGCTACCCGGTCCATCATATCCATCAAAAGCTGATTATGGTCTACTGCCACATTTACTTCTTCAAACATCGGAGCCAGTTCATACTGGCCCGGCCCCACTTCATTATGTCTGGTACGTACCGGTATTCCCAACATATGGCATTCTGTTTCCAGGTCGCGCATAAAAGCGTAGACTCTTTCCGGGATAGACCCGAAATAATGATCATCCAGTTGCTGCCCTTTGGGCGAATGCATCCCCACTAATGTTCTTCCGGTCATAACCAGGTCTGGGCGGGCATTGAAAAGGGCCTCATCGATCAGGAAATATTCTTGTTCCCATCCCAGGGTAGCCGTTACTTTATTGACCTTTTCATCGAACCACTGGCAAACCGGTATCGCCGCCTTTTCGAGGAGGGCCTGAGATTTGAGCAAGGGAAGTTTGTAGTCTAGTGCATCTCCGGAGTACGTAACAAAGATGGTAGGAATACAGAGGGTCTTCCCTTCTTGCAGTTCAAGGATGAAGGCTGGGGAAGAAGGGTCCCAGGCGGTATATCCACGAGCTTCAAAGGTAGAACGCAGTCCCCCACCGGGAAAGCTCGAACCATCGGGTTCTTGTTGCGCCAACTCGCTTCCTCCGAATTCCTCCACTGCCGTACCATTCATATTCAGGGTAAAGAAGGAGTCGTGTTTTTCGGCAGTCCGGCCAGTAAGCGGTTGAAACCAGTGCGCAAAATGCGTAGCGCCTTTATCCATGGCCCACTTTTTCATGGCAGCAGCAACAACATCAGCTACCTCACGCGACAATTTACTGCCTGCTTGGATAGCGGCCTTTACACTCAGGTAAGCTTCTTCGGGTAAATACTCCCGCATTGCTTTTTCATTGAAAACATTACTGCCAAAGAAGGATGAGATCTTCCCGTCAGGTTGTTCTGATAAATGTATATCGAAGTCGGTGCGATTTAAAATAGTGTCGATTGCGTTAAATCTAGGATGTGACATATTATCGATTTAAATGATAAAATTTGATAACTAAAAACAAAGAAAGACTGGTAACTCAAAACACCCGGGGTATTTGAGACACCCGCAGCAAAAATTATGCTAAAACATGACCGTTATCCTGTTTTTGAAGAAGGTTAGCCGTGATAAAAAATTGCGTAGGAGTTACGTAATAATTACAAAAATTGCTCTTCTAAATTTTTTTATCTTACAAAACTACGTAAATATTCTTTTTTAAGAAAGGGTTAATCCTCCTTTTTATATCTTATCTTTGATCCGACTCATAATTCCAATTAATAAACCATATGATATTTTTTTCCGGTTCTTTGGATAAGCTATTTCGGATTACCTACTTAAACTCCTGTTGTTTCTGTAAAAACCTTCTGCTTCTGCCCCTGGTCTTGCTTGCCGCCTCCCTCCATGCGCAAGTCGACACCTTAAACCCGTTAATTCCGCTTGAAAATCAGGATTTTATTGAGGATCTGATCCAGGATCGCTCTACAGCTGAAGAGAGTGAATTTGATTTCAACACCTTATTTGAAGAATTGGAATACTACCGCCGCAAACCCTTAAATTTAAATAAAGCCACCCGGGAAGAACTTGCCGATTTAAATATCCTTTCCGAGTTACAAATTACCCGTATCCTGGAATTCAGGGAGAAAGCAGGAAACTTTATTTCCATCTACGAATTACAGGCCGTCCCGGACTTAAACTTAGAGACCCTTCAAATCATCCGACCGTTTATTACGGTGAAGGGAGATGTAGACGATTTCCAGATACCGATCTGGAAAATGATTTATGAGGGCGAAAATGAACTCTATCTTCGATGGTCCAGAGTATTGGAAACTACCAGAGGTTTTCAGGTAGATGAAGACACCCGGGAGCCGCGCTTTGCGGGGGATCCCAACAAATTATATATGCGATTTAGACACCGTTACTCCAATCGCCTCAGCTATGGAATTACGGCAGAAAAAGATGCAGGTGAAGATTTTTTCACCGGAAGCAATCCGCAAGGTTTTGATTTCTACTCCGCCCACTTTTATTTGCGCAATTACAATAAATTTCTCAATGCGGTTGCCATCGGAGATTATACCATCAGTTTCGGACAGGGGCTGATCCTGCACAATGGATTTGGGGGTGGGAAAAGCGCTCAGGTATTGAATATCAAAAAGTCGGGTCGAACGATCCGGCCCTACTCATCAGTCAATGAATCTAATTTTTTCAGGGGGGTGGCTACATCGGTTCAGCTCAATAAAAATTTTGAGCTTACCGCCTTTGGGTCGGTCAGAAATCGCGACGGCAACCTCACCTCTCAGGATACACTGGATAATGAGCCCATTGTTCTGTTTTCTTCCTTTCAGGAATCAGGCTTTCACCGGACGATCAATGAGATAGAGGATGAAAACGCTATTCAACAAACTACTTTTGGGGGTAATATTGTCTTTAAGGATAATCACTTCAATATTAGCGCAAATGTACTTTATGATATTTTTGACAAGCCCTTTTCCAGGCGGATTCAACCCTACAATGCTTTTGCCTTTCAGGGTGACCGGTTGCTCAACACGAGTCTCGCCTATTCAGCTATTTTTTCGAATGTCCATTTTTTTGGAGAAACGGCCTGGAGCGACAACGGCGGGATAGCCACACTAAACGGTTTCTTTCTTGGGCTAGACAGAAAGCTGGATATGGGGATATTGATGCGCTTTTTCGAACGTGATTACCAGGCACTTAATGCCAATCCCTTTGCTGAAACTACTCAGGGTAATAATGAGCAAGGGATTTACCTGGGCATTGATTTTCATCCCAACAGAAATTGGTCATGGAGCGGATATGTGGATCTATACCAGCATCCATGGCTTCGCTTTCGCACCGATGCCCCTTCCAGAGGCCAAGAGTTCAGAACCCGCCTCACTTATCGGATCAAGCGAAAGCTGGAAGTGTTTGTAGAAGCCCGGACAGAAACCAAACAACTCAATACACCGGATAATGAAACCAAAACGGATTTCCTTTCTGAAACCCAGCTTACCCAGATCAGAATACATGTTGCCAATAAAGTCTCTAAATCGTTGGAGTTGCGCAATCGGGTACATATTGGTTTTTTTGACGATGGTGTCAATCAATTTAGCGGCTATCAGATGCATCAGGATATTATTTTCAAACCCATGAATTTCCCCCTTTCTTTTACGACCCGGTTTGCCATTTTCAATACCGATGATTATGCAGTCCGCTTTTATGTTTATGAAAATGATTTGCTCTACAGCTTTTCCATTCCGGCTTATTATGACCGGGGAACCCGTTTTTATATCAATCTCAGATACAAAGGAATAAGAAATCTAACTTTAGAAGCCCGGTTTGCCCAAACTTATTTTTCCGACAGGGAGTCGATCGGTGGTGGAAATGATCTCATCGAAGGTAATACCAGAACCGAATTGAAAGCTCAGCTTCAGTACAAGTTTTAGATAAACACATCCAGAATGACTAACGCGCCAAAGATAAGACTGGCCATGCCGTTAGTAGTGAAAAAAGCCAGATTTACCTTACTTAGATCATTGGGTTTTACAAGGGTGTGTTGGTATAATAGGAGGCCTACAAAAATAGCTGCGCCCACCCAGTGTATCCATACAAAGGCGGCAAACTGAGATTGAAGCAAATAACCTGCGGTGATCATTAGCCCGGCACACAACAAATGGATAAAAGAAGATAAGCGAAGCGCCTGTTTTTTGCCCAGCCAGGCCGGAATAGATTTCAAGCCATGTGATTGATCAAAATCTTCATCCTGCAGGGCATAAATAATATCAAATCCCGCAACCCATAATAGTACGGCCACGGAATACAGGATAGGAATCAGATCAAAACCTCCTCCTGCAGCTAGATAAGCCCCGATCGGAGCGAGGGAAAGGCCCAATCCCAAAACAAAATGACTAAAAGGAGTAAAGCGCTTGGTAAAACTATACCCCAGCACCACCAGTAAAGCGACCGGAGATAAGTAAAAACAAAGTGGATTGATAAAATATGTCGTCCCAATAAATAAAAGGGCATTAACAACAATAAAAACAAGGGCATTCTCGGGTGTAATGATACCTGCAGGAATTTCCCTGCCTGCCGTCCTTGGATTTTCTTTATCGATATCGCGATCCAGATAGCGGTTAAAAGCCATAGCAGCGCTACGAGCAAATACCATACAGAGCACCACCAATGCAAATAATTTCCAGTCAATAAATTTACCCACTGCTTGCATTCCAAGGAAAAACCCCAGCATAGCAAAGGGTAAAGCAAAGATGGTATGTGAAAACTTTATTAGTGAAAGGTAGTTTTTCATCGTATCGTTATCGTTTTTGGAGACTTGGAACACCTATGGGGTTTTGCATCAACGAAGGATCTATTTTAAAATCCCTGCAAGGCCCCGGTAAAAAAACAAAAAGCCTGTATAATTGATCACAATCATACAGGCTTTTATTTTCTTTTCAAAAAGAAATTTATTCGGAAGCAGTTCCAGGCTTGGCATTATCAGAACCTGGCTTAGGTGTAACTTCACCTTTGATAGTCAAGAAGGTTTGACCATTAGGAATATTTGCATCGATCGTTACACGCTTTGTTTGCTTACCTTTCTTGCCCTTACTGTTAAATTCAACTTTAATCTCTCCTTTATCTCCAGGAGCAATAGGCTCTTTTGGCCAAGAAGGAACAGTACATCCGCAGCTACCTTTTGCATTGGTGATAACAAGCGGTTCGTTACCGGTATTGGTGAACTTGTATACGTGAGAAACTTTCTCTCCGTCTTCAACAACACCGAAATCAAATTCAGTTTCGTCAAACTCTACACTTGTAGTAGGACCGGTAGGCTTCTTAGGCTCAACAGTCTTATTAGCAGGGTTTGTAGCGGTTGTTGCAGCATTGTTAGCAGGGGCAGTCACAGAAGTATTGTTTTGAGTAAGGCTCTCTCTAGCTTCCGCCTTAGCACTGTCATTACCACCGCCAAGCAGGCCATCAAAACCGCCTAGAAGGTTAACAACCAATAAAATAGCTACTAATCCTAAAAGTCCAATTTGAATTTGTCTTGATCTATTCATTTTTCATTTTTAATTTAGTGAAGGAAAATAATTTGTTTATTCGCTAAAGGGATTTATTTTATGTTAGTAAAAGGATGAAATCCCCTGATTGTTTAACTCGATGACAAAAATATTGGTTTTTTTCCCATCCCCTGTTAATACCTATTGAATAATTGTTAATGAGGTGTTAATAGGCTGCAGTGTGCAATGAGGAATGTGCAATGTGCAATGTGCAATGTGCAATTAAGGTTGTACGAAATCTTATATAAATAGCATGAAAATCAAAAGCTTATTTTT
>CAZHOV010000141.1:0-14467 GCA_964534315.1 uncultured Saprospiraceae bacterium
TGCAAGGGTGCAAGGGTGCAAGGGTGCAAGGGTTGAAAATCTTCGATTTTCAACCCTTAAATTAATTCTTAATTGTTAATTCCTCATTCCTCATTGCTCATTGCTCCCACGTTTTGGTAGAAAACCAACCGCCAAGATCCTGGTCGCGTCGTTCGCGTTCACGTTCGGCTTTGGTTTTATCAAAAATATCTTGATTGAGGAAATTTCGGGGAAGGCTATTGCGCTCTTCTTCGTCCAAGCCGCTGTATGGATTGTTATCCTCATCGTCTTCGATATCTCTTCTGAACAGGTAGGCGGCTAGTATGCCTGAAATGGCACCAAACAAATGCCCTTCCCAGGAAATTCCTTCTTGTCCGGGAAGGATGCCCAGGAATAAAGAACCATAGTAAAAAAGTACGATCAAGGATAAGGCAATGGAGCGAACATTGCGTCTGAATACCCCGAGCCAAAAGACAAAGGCTACCAACCCGTAAATCACCCCGCTGGCTCCAACATGCGGACCAGACTGGGCGACCAGCCATACCGCTCCTCCGGAAAGCAAATAAATGAGTATCAAACTCCTGGTGGCGATCTTCCGGTAGAAAAAGTACACCATACTCATTAAGACAAACAAGGGCACCGAGTTAGAAATCAAATGCGGAAAGTTGGCATGTAATAATGGAGCAAATAAGATCCCCTTCAACCCGTATATTCGCTGAGGAAAAATTCCGTAGTATCCTACATTCATTCCTGTTATAAAAAAAGCCAAATGCACAATCCAGATAATAGCAACCGCATAGGCGCCTATCTTAAGACTACTTACCAACTTTTTCGAAAATGAATTACCCCGCCTCATGTTCTAATCATTTTTTTGCTAAAGTGGCTCAAGGAGAACAGCACTGTCTTCTTGTCCTCCCGCCTCGTTATATCACCCCAAATATTCCACCATTTCCAATAAAAGCGGATTAATGGCATGGTGATGTTTGGAGGCATTTTCCAATGGTGTTAAAACGACATCCAGGTGGACCTGACCGACCATTACATCTTCTTCTCCTCTTTGCAGCGCATGGACGGCTTCCATGCCTAGGCGACTGGCCAAAACGCGATCCGAACAAGTAGGACGGCCTCCTCTTTGGAGGTGACCTAAAATGGAAACACGCATTTCATAACTATTGAAGCAATGGTTTTCCACTTTTTTGGCAATTTCAAATGCACCACCCTCGTCATCTCCTTCCGCTACAATTACAATGCTCGAACGCTTCTTATTGTTATAATTATTTTCTAAAACTTTAATCAGTTGGTCGATATCTGTTCGCGTTTCAGGGATTAGAACAGCTTCGGCACCGGTAGAGATTCCCGTTCGCAGGGCTATAAACCCGGCATCGCGGCCCATGACTTCGATGAAGAAAAGGCGGTTGTGGGCATGCGCCGTATCTTTAATTTTATCTACCGCATCCATAGCTGTATTGATGGCGGTATCATACCCAATGGTGTAGTCCGTGCCATTCAAATCATTGTCTATAGTACCTGGGATGCCAATAACCGGAAAGTCAAACTCCTGATAAAAGAGGTGGGCGCCTGCAAACGTTCCATCGCCACCAATAACGATAAGCCCGTCAATACCACGGCTTTTTAGATGTTCATGCGCTTTAATCCTTCCTTTGATCGTTCTGAACTCATCGCTTCTGGCAGAATACAGTACCGTTCCCCCTTGCTGAATAATATTACTGACCGAATGTTGATCCATCTCCACCATATCATCCTCTACCAATCCCTGGTAACCTCTGTAAACGCCAAAGACTTGTAGCCCCTGTTTGAGCCCGGTACGAACAACAGACCGAATACACGCATTCATGCCAGGAGCGTCACCTCCCGAAGTTAATACTGCAATTTTTTTCATTTGATAAGTTATTTAAATCGTCTTCGAACAACTTTAATGAAGGTTTTAGCAGTTGATTTCTTTCCTTTATCTGTCCAGTTATATTTATCGGCAACATGCGTGGAGAGATAAGATTTAGCATCCTCAAAAGTGGGCATGGAATTCAGTTTATGGATGGTTTCCAAAAAGGCACTTTGATCTCCCCCAAATAATTCATTAATATTATATAGCCGGTCATTAATACTAAAAGCTTTGGTCAGATCACGGATAGGTGCATCACCCAGCTTATCTGCTAACTCTCTTCCCTGTTCATGTTCAAAGAGATGATCGTGTTCGCCGCTATCTCCTGTCCGTGGCGGTTGCGAAGGTTGATAGGTCGAAGGTTGTGGAGGCGGATCATTTTTGACGGGTTCCGGTTCAGGGTCTGGTACGGGGTCCGGCTCTTTCTCTTTGGGAGGTTCAACTACTTCAAAGACAGGTTTGGGGGGTGGCGGAGGCGTTGGCTTATTTTTTCGAAGCGGTTCATCCGGCTCAATTGAGGGTCGCCTCTTTAGTGTGGAGGGTGTAGGGGGTTTGGGTGGCCTGGAATTGGAAGTCCCCGACTGATCCTCGAGGAAAATTTCATAAAATTGCTTAATATAACTTTGCATAAGATCACGCTCAATAGGAGACACGTCATCAGCATCTATAGAAATACTTTTGAATAAGCGGTTTATCTTTTCCAGTACAAGTTCTGCTTTGTTTAAGTCCATGAATGATTTTTTTCTTTCGAAAATTTAGATAAATTTATCTTTATTGGCTTTTTTAAGTATCACCCGTAAATTAAGATACTTTTCAGGTTTGTAAAATATTTTAATATTAAAAAATAAAAAAACATGTTTTTAGAACCTCATTTTAAGGGGCAGCGAAGCGGGTGGATAGAGGTGATCTGCGGCTCCATGTTTTCAGGAAAAACAGAAGAACTTATCCGCCGCCTGAAAAGAGCGAAGATTGCTAACCAGCGTGTAGAGATCTTTAAACCCAAAATTGAAAACCGGTACGATGAAAGCAAAGTCGTTTCTCATGACGCCAACTCTATTCTTTCCATTCCGCTAGAACACTCCAAGAAACTATTGGAATTGTCGGAAGGAGTGAATGTAGTAGGCATTGACGAGGCGCAGTTTTTCGATAAAGAACTTCCCGACGTATGCCAACAACTAGCGTTGAGGGGTATCCGGATTATCATCGCCGGTCTTGATATGGATTTCAAGGGCAGGCCGTTTGGCCCGATGCCTGATCTGCTGGCTGTTGCCGAATATATTACCAAAGTCCACGCCATCTGCCAGCACTGTGGAAACTTAGCTACTCACTCCTACCGATTGGCCCAGGATGATAGTACTGTACTTTTGGGTGAAAAAGATCATTATGAAGCCCGCTGCCGCACCTGTTACCACATGGGCAATATTTTGAGTTTAAAAGTAAAACAATAAACCTAGCGCTTCTGCCAAAGGCTATCGACAAACCCTCCCGACTCATCAAAGAAATGCTCGTTAATCTCAAAACCAGTTTCTGAAGCCAATGATTCAATTTCCTCCAGGTCGTATTTTTTAGAAATCTCTGTGTGAATAAACTCCCACTCCTTAAACTCAATAGTCTCCTCTACCGCTCCGATGCGAACGGTTTGTTCCTTAGTGCTCACGAGGTAGCTCTTCATTTCTCCTGTTTCAATATCGTAATAAGGATAATGAATAAAGGCGGAAAGATCAAAATTAGCATCCAGCTCACGGTTGATTCTCGACAGTAAATTGATATTAAATTGCCGGGTAACCCCTTTTGAATCATTATAGGCAGCGAGAATTTTATGAGGATTCTTCTTTAAGTCAAAACCAGCCAGCAACCAATCGCCCGGATTCAGATCATTAGCGATCTCGCTCAGAAAGTGCAAGGCTCTTTCTCTGTTAAAGTTACCGATGTTGGATCCCAAAAATAGAACGGCTTTCTGATAGGTAGCTTCCTCTTTGAGTTGGTCTAATGCTACAAAATACTCCTCCGCTTTTAAGTTGACCTGGAGGTCCGGAAATTCCCACTTGAGTTTTTCTTGTAATTCCAAAAGAATATCTTCAGAAATATCTATCGGAGTGTACCTGAAATCCAGTCCTTTCTTCAGAAAGGTTTCAATCAATAACTTGGTTTTGTAACCATCTCCCGCTCCAAACTCAATGAGGTCAACCGGTTTATATTGCTGTCTAAACTTTTGGAAAATTTGATTCCGGTTCCTTTCCAAAACATTGAATTCCGCTTTGGTTAGATAGTACTCCGGCAATTCCATAATTTCCTGGAAAAGGCGGCTACCGATCTCGTCATAGAAATATTTAGAGGGAAGCTTCTTGGGTTTGGAGGTAAGCCCTTCGAGTACATCCTTTGCAAAAGCATTCATCGATTAGTCGAATATATTTATTAAATAGGTCTTTTCTATAATCTCTGGAGCAGTAAAATTATTTACTTTAAAACACCTTTTCGTACAATTCCTTTTCCTCACCCAATCCCTTGCTGGATTTTGCTTCCAATATTTCAAACACATTTTTACTGATGGTATGCGCGATATCTCTAGTAGGAAGATCGTTACAATCCAGTCCGAACGGATCTTCAATTTCTTCAGCCAGTAGTTCTACTCCGAGTAATGCAAAAAACAGAAACATGTCTACCGGAATAGATAAGTAGCCAAATTGTTCGACCAACGCAACCGGAAGCAATATTCCATAAAGCGTAATAAAAATTTTCAGATAAACGGAGTAAGGAAAAAGGGATCGGCGTTTTTTTGATCCGCTCACAGGCACCAAGAATATCAAGCAAAGACTGGTGTTGAGCCTTGATATTGATATAATCTCCCTCATTGATCTCTCCTTTCCGGTGCGCCTCTGAAATAGGATTGATGATTTCCAGGGAGATGTGATTAGGGATATGTCCTTTTTGCTCGTAAGTTGTGATATCGTCATCGCTCAGATCGATTAATTTTTCCAGTTTGGTGCCATCACGCAGATGCTCTGCAAGGGCCAGGCAAAAGTTGGAAATGCGAACAGCCATATAATGACGAATTTGCTTATCCTTTTTAGGAAACATGGCCTGAACATATATCGCCAAATTTCTACAATTATTAACCAAAGCTCCCCATTGTTTACGCCCTTCCCACCAACGATCGTAAGCTGTGTTGGTCCGAAATACCAGAAAAATACTCAACAAAACCCCAAGCAAGGAGAATATGGTGGTATCGATCATTATATATTCTAAGAGATTGAAATAGTCAACGACTGCGCAAACTGCCCATGAATACAGGCCCATTAACAGTACAGCCCGGGTGATTTTTACCATCGTCCAACTGCGCCATAAATGCCTGACATCTCCAAACCAGTTCTGATTGGTTTTGTAATAAATCATGGGTGTTTTTCTAGTGTTACGATTTCACTAATCGGATTCCCGTAAATTGCCATTGCTTGTCAGGGTGAAAGAAATTCCGATAGGTGGGCCTTACATGACCGGGGGGCGAAGTTACGGAACCTCCGCGTAAAACCATCTGATTGATCATGAATTTACCATTATATTCTCCAATGGCACCCGGAGCTTTTTGATAACCAGGGTAAGGAAGGTAGGCGCTATTGGTCCATTCCCATAATAATCCATGATTTAATTGAGGGCTGGCCACTTCCCATTCAAATTCGGTAGGCAAGCGCATGCCTTTCCAGCGGGCGAAGGCATCTGCTTCGTAAAGGCTGATATGCGTAATAGGCTCATCAGGGTCTACCGGTTGGAGGCCGCCGAGGGTATATCTAAACCATTTGCTATCCTTTTTGTGCCAATAAAAAGGTGCTTCTATTTCATATTCGTTAACCCAACCCCAGCCTTCTGACAGCCAGTGTCGATAGTCGGTATAGCCGCCTTCTAGCATAAATTCCAGGTATTCTCCTGTGGTGACATACTGGTCGGCAATCTCAAATTCGTGGATATATACTTTATGTACCCCTAATTCATTATCATAACAGAAGTCGTCTCCTTTATAACCGATTTCATACACGCCCTCTTCAACTGTGATCCAATTGGCAGGTTGAGTAATCTTTTCCTGAAGGAGACTTTTATTAAAAATAGGGAAAAGAGGATTTATTCCAAGGATATACTTCAAATCCGTAAGAAACAACTCTTGGTGTTGCTGTTCGTGTTGCAGCCCCAGTTCGATCACTTCTGCCAGCTTTGGGCTAACACCTTGTTTGAGTAATTTCCCCATATGCTCATTCACATATGCTCTATATTCATAAACCTTCTGTGTAGCCGGCCGCGTCAGATTACCGCGGGTATCGCGGGAAATACGCTTTCCGGCCCCTTCGTAGTAGCTGTTAAAAATATAGGGAAATCCCTCATCAAAACGTTGGTAACCATTTAGGTTAGGAAGTAAAACAAACGTTTCGAAAAACCAGGTTGTATGGCCTAAGTGCCATTTTGGAGGGCTGACATCAACCACAGGCTGGGGAACATAATCTTCAGGTTGTAAGGGTTCGCAGAGTTTCTCGGTATACTGGCGGATGGTATTGAAGCGATCGAGAAGTTTGATATCTTTTTCTACCAACAAAGCTTCTTTTAAGTCATTCATGAAAAAATCAGATTTGATATTAGGTATTGTTTGTTTGTTGATGAGTTAAACTTAGTTACATAAAGAAATATACGAAAAAATTGTTTAATCGCCAGATAGTTTTTGTGCAGAAATCAGTGACGTAGTGACGTAGTGACGTAGTGACGTAGTGACGTAGTGACGGAACTCATTCTATTTCATTCTAGTTTCATTCTTTTTTAATTATCTTTTCATTTCGTCAAACCGTTCTTCAAAAGCCGGCCAACTTTCCATTATATCTTTTTCGATTGCTATGGGCCAATTATTCTTAGGGGATAGCTGAATCGTTTCTAACTTTTTCAATTGTCTGCCAGAAAACAAATGGTTGGGTGATTGCTGCTTACCAATCAGCGCATTGGCTTTGACGGCTTGTAGTTTGGTCATAGGTAGGTGCCGATAGATGGTTTTGGATAGGTAATATTTCGGTTCTTTATCCAGGCGAAAATCAGCGCTGGTGTTGACATTACCTGCGCCTACCACTTCCTGGGCATCGCTAAATTGATGGGTATGCTCAACGTAGACATCAGAAGCGCACTTTGCAGATTTTGCCTTCCGGGTAAGCTGTTTCAACGTAACAATATTTGGATCGTACTCCACTTCCACCACCTCTTTGCCATGCATAAACCCAGGCCGTGTGTGGATTACCCCGTCAACTTGGCCAATCTCCTTTTCTCCTGTCCAGAAGCAATACATGGAGAAGTTGACTTTTTCCAGGCCATTAGCTTCAGCCATCAACTCCTGATGTAGTAAATCCATGTATTTAGGCACTGCTTTCCCTTCATTCTGCAGGGCCTTGACCATTCCTTCCACCATTCCCAATTGGGAATAATCGCGCCCGATTCTTGGAATAATATTTTGCTTATTCGACTTCACGATACGCACCACCGGATTATTCCAGGAAGGTTCATTATAGTATTTCAACACTTCCTCGTCTGCTCCTTTTTTATTGTTGAAGATCGCGAGCGGTATAAACTCCGTTTCGATAGCTTCTACGATAAGGGGATGCGTCAGGACATTGTGCCCGTAGTTGCGGCAGGTAGCACAGCCGGGCACTTCCTGGAAGAGGATAAGAATGGGTTTGTCCGCCTTTTCAGAAAGTTGAATAGCTTTACTGAAGTCCCGATGCCAGGAGACGTCGCCGAGTTCGGGGTGTTGTGGGTTGGTAGTTGGATTTATCATTAAGGCTGAAAACATACTTGCCATAAAAAAGAAGATCGAATTCATATTTTAACTTTTTTCTTTCTAACGATTCAGTTCTCAGCATTAATATACTGATTTTGGTAGTGGGAAAGACATAAATATGAAATAGGAGATCCTTTTTGAAAAAAGGATAACCCTATACGATATGGTAGAGGCAAAATACTCATTTAGAAAGTTTGTCCTTTACTATAATTTGAGCGGTCTGTTTTTTTCTATAAAACCTTCGATTTTATAGAAAAAAACAGCCCTCCCAAAGAAGAAAGTTTGGTGTGTCGAAACACGAATAGTGTTTTGAAACACCCTCATTATCTACTTTGTGTTTTAATAAACATTTTTTGCTGTCCTTCTTCCATCATTTCCGGAATACGGATGAAGTAGTTTCCAGGCGTCAGATTCGAAATATTGATATTCTGAAGCGTTTTTCCCGGTGTCAAGGAGATAGCTTCTTGCTTGACTAATTTTCCATTTACATCAAAGATCATCAACCGGGCTTCTTGGTCTTGTTGACCTTCTATTTCAACCATCAACTGTGTAGTAGCAGGTATCGGGTACATCTTTATAATAGAAGCTTTTTCAGAGGCATCTGAAGAAGACCTGTTGGAAGCATCATCCTGAATATTCATGAATGGAGTGATCGTCACCGCTGCTTCGTCATCTTCGTCAGGGGTTTGATCCGTGTCATTATCAGGAGTCGAGTCCGGGTCTGCTTTATTAGAGCCTTTTACCTGAACAAAATTGGTGATTGGCTGGCCTTCTACCAGTGTAAATAGTACCAGTTCTAAGGTAGCTGTTTCACCGGCGCTTAAGCTGCCTACTTTCCATTGCTCAAAGAACAATTGGAGATCTCCTTTCGAAGGGTTATCAGAAGTATAGACCATGCCATCTGGCAGTGGGGTACTTACGATAACGTCTCCGGCAGTATCAGGACCTTTATTCGTAATAGAAATGGTGTAACTGACCGTTTCGTATATTTCATATTTTGGATTGTCAACCGCAATAGATAGCTCCAGGTCAGCTCCGGTTGGAGGAAGAACAATCTTTCCGCCGCAGTCGCCATCGCCGGCGAAAGGTGTTGCCACGTAGGGAAATTCATTTTTAAACGGTACATCGTTGCGCTCTACACCAGTTGTAAAACTCAATACATCGATCAGGTCTTGGGTAACGGGATTGGGATCGCCTGCTGTGTAATCATCGTACCAAAGGCCGATAGCTGCTAAAACGACACCGCCTACTGCTTGAAGCTCAATGCGGGTTACATCATCTTCCAAACGACGCCCGTTAGGGAAGCCATCCATATTTAGGATAAACTGAATATCGGTAGTTGTATTATAGTCTGGGTTCGTTAGCCCCAGAACAGCGGCCTGGATCAAGCCTAGGTTACTAAAGTTGTCACTATCTCTAGGTGTTGGCGGAACGGCCATATTTAAGCGAAGCATATCGCCACCGTTTGGTAAAAAGTTATTGACGAATGGCTTACCTTCTGCCAACGGATTGCCTTCTTTCCCAGTCGCTAATTGATAGGGAGGAAAGTTAGGTACGCCTGTATGGAAAGCGGGCCATAAGTCTACTGACCGGGGTTTTCCGGGGCCGGGGAGTAATAACTCTCCAAAAACGGCATCATCAAGCGCTGTACCGGCGACTGCGGGTGAACCTTTTATTCCGAATAAGCCATCTTGACCGTTTCCAAAATCAAAGGCCTGCAAAGCGTTACGTTGCACTCTCAATTGAGCAAATGCCGGAACGGCTCCGCCAAACTGATCATCATCCATATATAGGGCTAATTCGGGGTTGTAAAAATACTCGTCCAAAGTCGTTTCAGTAAATTCGTCGTAAGGCGTAATGGCATTCCAGAAATCTTTCTGTCCAACAGGAATTACGGCTTCATTGGTCAATGGCATACCTAAGCGACTCACTTGTACCCAGTCTCCAGAGGTAGAAACGCCTCCGCCCTGAGTAAGGGTGGTGATAGCCGGTCGGCTAGCTGATGCCCAAACACCGATCACAAAATCAGGATCGAGGATATTATCGGGCGTTGGATCAACACCATCTTTTAAAAGTGTCGTGATCGGCACTTTAATAGCGATGGTGCTTACATTTAAGCATGCTAGGCCATCTCTTGGGGGGCCGTCCTGACGAGGAGCATTACCGAGGTCAAAAATACCACCGAGGTCTACAAAGAAGGGGTCATCAGAAGTACCGCAAAAAACGGTTTCTCCTGAAGAGGCCGTTGTAATGGCGTCTGCGATGAGGTCTTCATACGGTACTCCCAGACCGATGCCAGAGTTAATAGACCGCTGACCGATATTTGGTGGCGGAACAATACCATCGGTAATAACAGTAGTAAAGGAGGCACCGCCATCCGTACTTCTTTCAAGCGTATAGGTCGTTTTCAGGTTTTGCTGTCCTAACCGAATATTGAAAAAAGTGGAAGGATCTTCATTTTCCTTGAAAAACGTAAAGCGGTAGATTATATCATCACCTGGTGTATCCGTATTGTTATCAATGTGTATTTCGTAACAGACATTTTCTCCAAACGAGTAATAGTTGGGACCACCTTGAGGTAGTTGTAGCGGCACGTAAGTAGCGATCAAAGTAATCATATCGGGATCATCCGGACTTCTGAAGGCGTAAACATCGACGTTATCCGCCAGGGGATCATTGGCAATCAATGGAGCCTCCCGGTGGCTGGAAGCCTGTAGTAGGGTGCCTGCAAACAAGAGCAGAGCAAATATTAGAGTAACTTTTTGCCTACCATTGGGCAAAAGGTTAGCTAGTGTAGCTAAGTACATCATAATTGAATTCGATATTTAGCTAAGAAATGCTTTTTGTGATAGTATATGTGGAGAGTGCCTGTAAGTGTGCCCCACCTATAGGTGTGGCACATCTATAGGTGTGCCACACCTAGATCAAACTCACCAGTTCCGGATCTTTGGAGTTGGTCTTGCCGGCCTTTTTCAAGTGGAAGGTCGCTTTTTTTGCGTTTCCGTCCATTAGATACCATTTTGCCAGCATTTTATTTACATCGATGTTTTCGGGACGAGTGATATATTCTGCGTCTAGGTAGGACTTTGCTTGTTTATGATCTTGAATGTGGTCCATATACAGACCTGCATATTCAAGATTCATAAGGTGACCATTAGCTTCATTATCGGCTAACATTGCGAGGATTTCTTTATGGAGTGCCTGGATTTCTTTTTCATCTTTACCGGTCGTTTGGTATAATTCCGCTAGCTGGACATAAAAGCCAACTTCAGGAATAAGATCTATAGCTTTTTGTAGTTGTTTTTCGGCTTCTTTATAATCGCCCTTTTCAATCTTAAGCCCTGCCAGGGCAGCTATTGCAAAAGGATAGTTTGGGCGTTCGTCCAATGCTTTTTGGTATTGGTATGCGGCTTGTTCCAGATCTCCGTATGTTTTATACAAATCTCCGAGGGTTAACCTGGCCCAACAGGTTTCTTCAAATCCCGGATAACCAGCCTTAATAGCCAATTTCATAGCTTCAATAGCTCCGTCCACATCACCGTGAATTTCTCTCAGGTACGAAACACGAGCGTAAGAGCGGATATCCGGACGAATATTTACCATTTTATCAACTACTTCAACTGCTTCTTCGTAAGCACCAAGCTCTACATAAGCATCCACCATCACGCCTAGTGTGTGAGTGTTGTATGGATTTAAAGCCACCGCCTTCTTACCGGTAGCGAGCGCTTCCGGAAATTGGTGTAGAGACAACTGAACACCCGCTTTTGTAGCAAGCGTTCTGAATTCAATATCTTTATCTAATTGTTCATTTTGAAGAACCTCATCTAAAAGCTTGAGAGCTGCAGGATAGTAGTGACCGTGCTCACCCGTTATTCTGGCTTCCTGAATAAATAGTTGCGCCAACTGAATATGAGCGTCCGAGGTTGCATTATTCTGGCTTATTTTTTTCCTTAAACTGCCATACATGTTTTGAACTTCATCCCATTCCAAACCATTTTGCAGCCCTTCCGGCCGGTCAAGTAACGTTGGGATTTCAATAGCGCTTTGTTTTTTTGCCTCTGAACGCTCCATGTTACACCCAATATGAGAACAAACGATGAGGAAAATAATCAGATTAAATAGTATTGCTTTTTTCATAGAAGTAGTTTTTTTTGTTTACAAATAGAAAATCTTCCCTCTGCAGTGCAGTGGTCGTAAGTTTAATACACCTAAAAGAGGTATTATTTGATCATGAATTTAAAGAACGAGGAGAAAGTGAGTTTTACCTCACCATCTACCTCATGTAATTTGGAACTACGAGTTTAAAACGTTGTTATTAAGTTTTGGATAAATACATGGCTCGTAGTCTTAAGATCCAGCATGTATTGCTCTGTATTTATTAATAGATACGAGGTAGCTGATGCAACTGGATTTAATTTTAGGATTTTTTTATCCGAAATTTCCAATCAACACCATTTGATCGAGGGTAGGCACTTCGCTTCCACCTTTAGGCTCAAGGGTTATAGCGAATGCAGAAGGATTAGGAATAAAAGGAATTTCTATTAAGTCTTTTTCCGGAGCGTCCAGAATCAATACGCCCATATCGACAGGCTGACCATCGACGATGGCCCAGAGTTGATAATCCTGGTTTGAAGATGCAGGTGGAAGTTGAGAGGGATCAAAGAAGCTTTTTTGGAGTTTATCGTTCCAGTAAACGACGGCCACCGCTTCGGGTAATGCTTCCGTTCCTTTAAGAGCGATAGGAATAGTTCCTTCTTGGCGGATCTGAGTAATATAATTGTTCAGGCGACCATTTTGGGTTTTGATCGAATCGCAGGAAACTTCCATATTTGCCAAAGCTTTATCTTTGTTGGCTAGTTCCTCTTTGAGCTCATTATTTTTTAATAAAAGGAAGATCGCAAATGCCAGCACGGGAGCTAACAATATTGCAGCGATGGTTAACAAGGGGTTTATTAACCTCCTTGATGGCTTATCATTTTGGGAAGAAGGGACCTCTTCCAATTGGTCAAACAGCTTAGCCTTGGTAGCAGGATCGGGGTTTACCGCACTCAAAAAGGCTGTCTTTTCCAAAGCCTCTTCAATAGCAATCACTTCTTCTTTGATTTCTGGATATTGAGCCATCATTTGCTCTACCTCCTTACTTTCTTCCTCAGAAGTTTGGCCAAGAACATATAGTTCAAGAATTCCGGATGCTATGTATTTTTGAATATCCACCTTTATTGAAGGATTTTTATCAAATAATAGAATAAAAACCCAATTGAAATCATTTTTTCGTTAGCTAAAATTACACGTAATTGTTTTATGGCTGCCCGGACTTTGGTTTTCACCGTTCCAAGCGGAATGTCTAATTGTTTGGAAGTTTCTGATTGAGAATACCCTTTAAAGTATAAATAATCAATGATTAATTGACTCTTCCCGTCTAGCTTTCCAAGTACCTTCCTCAATCCGGAATCCGGGATATAGGATTGCTCGCTCAGCCCTTCTTTTATATATTCGTAATTATCGATAGAATCAGATTGCCGTCCTTTCTTAAACTGGCTGCTGCGCGTTCTATCTATAGCTGTAAAATTGCAAATTTGGGCCATCCAGGTAAAGAGTTTTCCTTTGTTAGGATCATAACGTTCAAAATTATTCCAGATTTTCATGAATACATCTTGAAGTACTTCTTCTGCGACAGTACGATCCGGTATTTTTCTAAGGATCAGGCCCAGGAGAGCGGGAGAATAATGGTCGTATAATAACGAAAGCCCTTGTCTGTCTTTTTGCTGCAGCAAGGAGATTAATTAATTTTCGAGAGGTATCTTATTTTTTTTTCGATTTATTCATTACGCCTTTAACAGGCAGTATTGTATTTTAAAAATCATAAGATACTATTTATATTTGATATCAAGCACCCCAAAGGGTTTTTTCTTCTCTGTCATTCAATTCTGCAGGAAATTCTCCAGATTCCACCAACTCCCGGATCGTATTTTTAAGTCCCCAGGCAACCAATTCGATATACGTCCTTCCATATCCTAGTGCCCTGCCTTGGCCATCAAAGAGCTCGATCCAGCCATCATCACCATCGGTAAGTACCTGGTTTACGAAGAGGGAGAGTTCATCCACTTCTTCCAGACCGGAAAGATCCTCCGCATCAAATGGAATTTTATAGAGTCGGACTACTCCAAAATCCTTATTTTCTACCTGTTCTACATAAAATTGAACAGAATCCCTTATTGTTCCAGGGTGATTGGAATCTTCGCGATCAACCTGATAAACTTCCCAGGCATAGACATCGAAGTCTTCATCGTTAAGGTAGGCGTTATAGCGCTGTTGCCAGTATTCTTGCACCTCTCCCTCATAGAATCCTCTGGCAAATTCAACAACGACGGGATCGGCTTCGGAGGCCTGAACAACCTCCTCTTTTGAGATATCCAGCTGTTTCATTACCCATTCCTTCGCCTTTTCGGTCCACTTAAACGTGTTGAGCAAATAAATAATGGTTCCCCTTTCGATAGCTGTGATGCCGGGGCCGTCTTTTATATCCTGGAAAAGGGCACGCGCATCTTCATTGGATATCCGCCCATCTCCCCGACCCTGAGTAAGCGATTCAGCTTTTTCAAGCAGAGCGGCGTCGTACTTTTGGCCATCGATGACTTTGTAATAGCTCATGATAAAAATGGTTTTTTGAATAGTGTCCCAATTGCTTTTTTCCAAATCGAACTACAAGATAATTTTTTTACGGAAAGTAAAAAAGCGATGTTTACGGGGGGCACCTATAGGTGTGGCACATCTATAGATGTGCCACACCT
>CAZHOV010000142.1:0-14445 GCA_964534315.1 uncultured Saprospiraceae bacterium
GAAACACGAATAGTGTTTTGAAACACCCTCAAATAAGAACGTTTGGTGCCTTGAAATACCAGAGGTGTTTTGAGGCACCCCCGGTAAGTTTTAATTTTTAAGGAAGAAGATTTGTTGGAGTAAGAGGCTCCTTCTTGTTTACTTCGCCACGACTACCTTTCTATTCATTACGTTGCCGTCTATTTCAATGCGGTAGACATAAATGCCATTAGCAAGGTCTGCAGCATCGGTAGTAAGGGAGTAAACGCCTCGGTCAATCTGTTGGTTAACCAGCTCTTTAACTACATTTCCAGCGGCATCCAGCAATGTAATATTGACCATAGATCGCTTATTCAGTGCGTAATGAAGCGTATTTTGCTGATCAAAAGGGTTTGGATAAACGCCAAGGATCGCGAGGTTTGGATTAGTCTTTATAGCTTCTACATTAGACACAAGGGGAGGATCATTAGGAGCTGGTTCGTCTTGTACTGCTTTTGGCGCACTCGGGCTGTCCGCTTCCTGTAAATGATTTTCCGCATTAACGGTAAACCAGCTGGCATCAAAGGATTCATCATCTGAAGGCTCGCCGATTGGCGAAAAGAAAAAGTCTGCTTGTGCGGTATCTCCGGTAATATCAAGGATGTAATAACCATGCTCGATCAACTGGTTATATTTCATGTGTGGGTTCGGGTTACCGATGTTAATGGTATCATTGACTTGAATTCCTGTAGGGATATTGATAAGAGTTTGGATGGTAAGTGCGGTGACAAAATCTGTATTTTCATCAAAGTTTGCAGAGGAGATACTTGGCGTCGCAAATTCTACGGCTACGGAGCCATCACCAGTAGTGGGATCGTAAGTAGGGCTTGGCTGATAGAAAGGAAAACCACCAAGAAAGTTGAGGTCAACAGGTTCTTTGGTTACGTCGTAGGCAAAACTGGAGTGGAAATCACCGGTCAGGATTACTACATTGTCAATTCCTTCATCTTCGATAAGGGTAAGGATTTTTTCCCGTTCTGCCGGATAGCCATCCCAGATATCAAGGAAGAGGCTTTCTGTAGCTTCAAAAGTAGTGGAAGGGTCTACTCCAGCAAACCAGCCTACGTTTAGCTCAGAAAAGATGACCTGGTTACCGATCACTTTCCATTTGGCAGTAGACTGACTAAGCTCGTTGGTAAACCAGTTAAATTGATCCTGGCCAAGAAGCGTGCGGTCCGCGCTATACAATTCGGGAGCGGTAATATCTAAGATTTGAGAATCCCGCCCTTCCAATCGGGTATCGATCATGATCAAGTCGACTAAGTCACCGTATCTAATGGTTCGGTAGATCGAAGAATCCATATTTTCCCGGATAGGCATCCATTCGAAGTAAGCTGTTTTGGATACGGATTTACGTGTTTCCCAATCTCCTTCCCCTAGGTCAGGGTCGTGGTTTTCTGCACCGCCCGTCCAGGCATCATTGGCAGACTCATGATCATCCCATACAGCGATAAAGGGATGTTGTTGATGAGCGCGTACCAGGTTGGTATCCAGACGATAAGTAGAATAACGGGCTCTGTATTGCTCCAGCGTTACGATTTCTTCCATTGGATCAAGGGGGAGCTCATCAAAGAGCGAAGAATCGCCGTAAACGCCATCGGCATATTCATAGATATAATCACCGAGGTGGATAATCGCATCAAGGTCAGTACGGTCGGCTAAGCGGTGATAAGCATTAAAGAAGCCTGCCTGGTAATTAGAACAGGAAACAACGCCAAATTTGAGATGGTCTACTGTTGCTCCGGTTGGAGCGGTTTTAGTTTTCCCGGTAAGGGAAGCTGCTCCAAGTGCTGTAAATCCGTAATAATAGGTAGTGCCGGCATCTAACCCTGTGACATCTATTTTTACAGTGTAATCGATGTTTTCGTCGGTAGTGAACGTACCGGAAGCAACCACATTGCTAAGTTCTGTATCGGTAGCAACTTTCCACTCTACCTCTATCGGGTCGTTATTCATATCTTCCGGAGTAACACGCGTCCAAATGATCACGCGATCTTGGAGTGGATCACCGGAGGCGACACCATGGTAAAAAGGCGCCCAATCGGGGTTAAAGCCACTGGTACCAGAACGGTCAAAAGCTCTGGAGTGATCGATAAGGGTTGTTGAAGAAGCTTTTTGCTGTTGCGCCGTTAGCAAAAACGGTAATAAAGTAAATAAAATAGAACTGATTAAGGTAAGACTCAATTTCATGTTTTCGATATTTAAATTTGGAAAATTTAACTCAATTAAATTGCAAAAGTCATGTTCCTACCTTAATTAGATATTATCTTAAGATTATGCTTGTATTAATTAGGAAAAAGCGGGAGTGATACTAATTTTAGTAAGCGTAATTTTGCCGATAGGATGCAATCATTTGTCGAACAATTCGTAAATGTTAATATTTTTAACTTAACTTTGAACATTGAGGAGTTGAGTATTTTCAAGCGGACAGCATAGTGTAGAAATTATCAAAAAGCGCCAAGAACAATTATGATTTTAATATTTTTAGGAGACTGGTGGGATGCGTTGAGTGGAGTTCAACAGATATTTTGGGGGATTTCTATCGTGTTTAGTATCCTGTTTCTAATTCAGTTCGTATTGAGTTTGATCGGGTTGGATTTTGACAGTGATACGGATGTTGATGCGCATATACACACAGATATGAGTTCGGATACGGATTATTCTTTGGATCCGAGCTTCACTCTTTTCTCTGTGAGAAGTATTATTGCTTTTTTTACCTTTTTTGGTTGGACGGGAGTAATGGTGTTGAATTCCGGAGGATCAACATATGCAGCAATAGGTTTTGCTGCGCTTTCCGGGTTTGCGGCCATGTTTGTGGTTGGGTACATGATGTATATGTTTTCCAAGCTATCTGAAGAGGGAAAAGTGGATGTAAAAGAAGCGCTATACAATACCGGAGAGGTTTATCTACCCATTCCTGCCAATAAGAATGGGACCGGGAAAATACACATAAAGGTTTCGGGTACACTACGTGAAGTAGAGGCAGTAACGGACGGAGATGCTATTCCGACAGGATCTTCGGTAAAAGTGGTTGATGTACTGAACGACAATGTGCTATTAGTAGAACCAAAAGAAAAGCTATTACTTGAATAAAAAAATATTTGTTTCACCTCAAAATATACTTGCTTATGGAAATCGCTGTTGTTGTTATTGTCGGACTCGTAGGGCTCTTTTTTCTAATGGTATTATTTTTTATATCGAGGTATAAACGTTGCCCTTCCGATAAGATTTTGGTTATTTACGGACGGACGGGATCGGGTTCTGCAAAATGCCTGGCAGGTGGAGCTGCTTTTGTTTGGCCGGTTATCCAAGACTATGAGTATCTGGATTTAACTCCTATATCAATTGATATTGACTTGAAGGGAGCATTGAGTAAGCAAAATATCCGCGTTGCCGTTCCTTCTCGTTTTACTGTTGGTATTTCTAATGACGAGGGAATTATGCTAAATGCTGCTGAGCGATTATTGGGAAAAACATATAATGAAATCCGGGATATAGCCAAGGACATCATTTTTGGGCAGCTTAGGTTGGTCGTTGCAACTATGGATATTGAAGAGATCAATTCGAATAGGGACAAATTTCTTTCTAACGTATCAACAAATGTTGGTGCAGAGCTAAGGAAGATCGGCCTTCACCTGATTAACGTTAACGTAACAGACATTCACGATGAATCAGGCTATATTGAAGCGCTTGGGAAAGAAGCTGCAGCCAAGGCCATTAATGAGGCCAAAATTATTGTTGCCGAGAAGAATCGCGAAGGGTCTATTGGTGAAGCTAATGCTAAGCGCGATGAACGGATTTCTGTATCATCAGCTCAGGCAGATGCAAAAGTCGGGGAAGCCAGCGCCAATGCCAAAGCTATTGATGGTGAAAATGAAGCTTCTATCAAAATCGCGGAATCGAATGCAGAAAGAAGACAACGGGAGGCTGAGTTTTTGAAGCTTGCTACCGCCAGTGAGAAAATTCAGGCGGCAAAAGCATTGGAAGAAGCTTATTTGGCTGAGCAAGAAGCTGAAGAGGCAAGGGCAAAACTAGAGAAGGCAACGAAAGAAGCTGATATTATCGTAAACGCAGAAATAGAAAAACGCCGACTTGAAATAGAAGCCGAAGCAGAGGCAGAACAGATGAGAAGACTTGCCAGAGGGGAAGCTGATGCAATCTTTCTCAAAAAAGAAGCGGAAGCCCGTGGTCTGTTTGAAGTGCTTCAGCGACAAGCCGAAGGTTTTGAAAAGATCGTGGATGCCGCTAACGATAATACCCGAGACGCAGTACTAATGATGATCGCTGATAAGCTTGAAGATCTTGTTAAAACGCAAGTCGAAGCGATTAAGAATATTAAGATCGATAAAGTTACTGTCTGGGAAGGCGGTAATAATAAAGAAGGCGAAGGAAATTCTACTTCCAAATTTGTCTCCGGACTGTATAAATCGGTACCGCCTTTAAGCGACTTGTTTAACATGGCCGGGATGGACCTTCCCAAATATCTGGGAGATAAAAACGGTAGCGAAACGGAAGACGCACCGCATACGGAGGTTAAAGATGAACAAGAAGGTGGCTCATAACACCTTTGGAGGCTCAAAACACAAAAAAGTGCTTTGAGCCTCCTTCATTAAGCCGCATTTCTACTCCATTTGATCTGCTTTTCCAACCCGCCTAGCGAATCGAACAACTGGTCATAATTTTCCAATATGAAATACTTACCTTGTAACTGATCCTTTCTAAAAGGGGTTTGAATAATTTGCTCAATGGAATATGCCTTTTTTTCTTGATGGTCTGTAAATATTGACTTGGACTCTAGAAAGGAAGACAGTATCCCTGCCCCGTAAATTCGTAGTCCTTCTCGTTCACGGATGAGCCCGAATTCAATGGTAAACCAATAGAATTTTTCTAATTGTTCCATGTAAGGTGCCAGTGCTGTAGATCTAACACCCAACTGGCCAAACTCCTGAAGGAAACAGGCATAATCCGGGTCTGCCAGTAGTGGAATATGACCAAAGATATCATGAAACATATCAGGTTCTTCCAGGTAATCCAACTGCTTTTTGGAGCGCAGCCAGGTAGAGGAGCAGAATTTCCGTTCCGCTAATAATTCAATAAAGGTTTTTGCCGGAATAAGCCCCGGTACAACGTGGATCGACCAGCCCGTCTTATCCATCAAATAACGATTTAGATGATCAAAGTCCGGGATTTTTTCCTCGAATAAGACAGACTTCATCTCCTCCAGGTGATGAAGATACCGTTGGCTTGCTTTGTCTTGAAGGTTCTCCTGTTGGCGACCAAATAAAATCTGCCATACTTCATGGTTCTCTTTGGTGTACGCATCATACTGCTGTTTCATAACAGAGGGTTTAGATTAGTGATTAAAAACAAAAAACCCGGCTCCTTTCGGAACCGGGTTTTTCGGTGAATGATCGTATAAAGAGCAATCTATACTATTACTTACCTACTCTACTGGGTTCCCAAAGGGTGGTAGAATAATAGCAATAGTAATAAGTATAGATTGGTGCTTTTTTCATTACGCTCTCAATATAAGAGAAATTCAAGAAAAAAAATACAAAACAATTTATTTTATTTTTTTAAAAATAAAATAAATTGTTTAATTTTACAGAATCCTTTAAACCACATGCTATGGAAAACAAGCCCTTTGATAAGATCTTGAAAGAAAATCTGGAAGCGTTAGTCATTCCTTTAACTAAAAAGTTATTGGGATTTCAAATTGTTCGATCAAAACAATTGACAGAGAAATTACAAACTACGGTTGAGAGAGAACCTGATTTTATACGCATTATCGAAACCGATAAGGAAGAAAAATTTATTCTCCATTTGGAGTTTCAAACTGCAAACGATCCGGAAATGGAGTTTCGACAAGCTGAGTATAAAATACACTGTAACCTAAATTTCTAAACATTTTGAAGCCATCTTTTTACCCAATACTTCGTTGCGTACTCGCCTTCATAGCTCAGGCTATGAGGCTGCGCCGACGCCTCGTCTTGTGTAAAAATCTGGTGGTTCAAAATATTCATTAACTTAAATTACAGTGTAATAAAGCTATTTTACAACGAAAATATAAAATCCCCGTTCGGCAATTTTTGATTTATTTAGGGAATAGAAAGATGAAGATGAAGAACGAATTATCAGAGGAATTCAGCATTTCTGGTTATGAGATAAGAAATATTAAAGAGCTCGAATTTGCACAATTAGTTCGATCTGATATTCCGCAAGAAATTGTTTTAGCCATTTTAGGAGATTTCCATGATAGTCCTCCGGAAATGGTCATTCAAAGAATTTTAAATCGACTTTTTGAAATTAGTAGGGGGGAGTTGGAACTCCAGAAGTATATCCGACAGTTGAATATTTTATCAAGACTTCGTAAATTACAACATCTAACCATTAAAACGATAAAGAATATGCCTATTTCATACGATATTCAAAAAGATGAACTTTTTTTAGAGGGAATGAAGAAAGGTTTGGAACAAGGTCGAGCAATGGCAAAGAATGAAAAAATGAACATCATCAGAAATTTATTGCTATTGGGAACGCTTACTATTAGCCAGATTGCTAGTTTAACGGAGACGGAAGAGTCTTTGATCTTGGAAATTAAAGCTGAGATAGAGGAGGAAGAATAAAAAAGTCCCGTCTCAAAAAGACGGGACCAGTAAATGCTCACCTTGTCATCACATATAAGAAACGACCTTGGTTCAAGTTTTTGTTTTTTGTTATCTACTTAGCGTAACGTCTCCTAGCATTTTTCGAATCTCTCCGTTGGCAAGTTCAATTTCAATCATATATACAAAGACGGCATTATTCAATTCCCTGCCGTTTTGGGTACCGTCCCACCCTAAGGAGGGATCATTAGGGGTAAAATTGATTCTACTGAACACTACATTTCCCCACCGGTCAAAAATGGAGAGTCGCCTGATTATGTTTACACTTTCGTCTGAAGTAAATATGGTGAAGAAATCATTATTTCCGTCACCATTAGGTGAAAAAATATTGGGTATATAAACAGGCGGACGCTCATCCACAATGATATTTATGGCATCACTTGCTTCACAGCTGTTACTGTCTCTGGCAATGACTTCTACTACCGTGCTTTCCAACGGCTTCAGAGTGATTTCGGATTGCATGGATTCAATTAATAATCCGTTGGCAAACCACTCAATTTCTTCAGGAACGAAGTTGGCCTGAAGCTTAATTTCCTGCTCGTCACCCAATAATATCCGGTCATCGTCGCCTATTTCCACTCTTAACTCTTGAGGGGCCGTCAAAGAAATAAAAGTGTCCAACTGACAATCATTAGCATCCTTGATAACCAAATCGTAAGCTCCGCCTTCCAGAAAAGAAAATTGCCACTGATTGATCGAAGTGTTGCCATTTAAGGATATGCTTAAGGGAGCAACGCCACCTTCAAGTTCAGTAATCTCAATTACTCCATCATTTTCTTTAAAGCACGAAGGTGCCTTACTGATTACGCTTACTTTTTCCAGCACCGGTGCTTCATCGATAAAGATGGAGTCGATGGCGATACAGCCATTGGGAGCTTTTGTTTGTAAAATATAGTATCCGCCAGTTTCAACTTGGGGAGAAGGCCCATCGTGGGTAAAATTGTCGGGGCCAGTCCAGCTATAGGTTTCAATAGGCTGGAAAGACAGACTTTGAATAGTAACCCGGGGATTGCTACATTTGATGGTTGCTCCGCTCAGATTGACGGCCGGTGGAAGTAAATCAGCTTGAACGGTAACCCATTCTACTGTCTCGCATTGGTTAGGTGCTGTAACTGTGACAGAATAATCACCAGGTGTATTGATTTCAGGAGATGGTATGGTGGATTCGAATCCATTGGGACCGCTCCATTGATACAATAGGTTTGGGGTGTCTGAATTGGTTGCCAACGTAATAGAAGGCTCATTGCAGGAAATAGTGCCCGATTCAATGGTTAGCTCAGGAAAATCTACCTCTAGCTCAACCGTTGTAATAGATTGTGTAGTACAACCGTTCGGTCCGGTTAAGACCAATTCATAAAGGCCAGGCTCATCAATTACCGGGTTGGGAGTGGTATATATAATGCCCGTTGGGCTAGTCCACTCGAATAGCACATTGGATGTAGAAGAAGCAGCTTGTAAGGAAATACTGGTAGTTTCGCAATCAAGTGTGCCTCCTTGTATGGAGTCAAGGACAGGTGGAGTGGTGTCATCTACGACTTCTGTAGAAGCTAAAGTGTTACACCCGTTTTGTCCGGATAGTTCAATCTGGTAAATTCCGGGTTCAGTTATTTCTACTTCAGGAGTAAAGAAAATTTGACCCGATGGCCCAGTCCATTCAACGTTGACATCATTGGAGGTAGAGGTTACCAGTATGATTGCACTGTCATTGTTACAGTCGATTACTCCGCCTTGAAGTTGACTGATTACAGGTGAAATGGTATCTAGTAAAACCTCTACTTGTGTAGTGTTTGAGCAACCATTTGGGGAGGTTACAGTTGCTTCATAGGCTCCTGGAGTAGTAACTGTTTTGATACTTCCCAGAAGGGATTGTCCCCCCGGTGTAATCCATTCGATCAACGCATTTTGGGCAGATGTCTGTACCTCTATAGAAGCAATGGTGTTATTACAGTCAATGGTGCCGCCCTGGGAGAAAGTAATTTCCGGGATCTGCAAGTCCTCCAAGACCGTTGTTTGGCTGGATGACAAGCAACCGTTATTATTGTTTATTACTGTTAGCGTGTAATTTCCAGGTTCAGTAACCGGTGGATTAGGGGAATTGAGTAACTGACCACTTGGTGTTTCCCAGGTATAGGAATAACCAGCTCCGGTTGAGCTATTTCCTATGGACAGCGTTAATGAGGGGGTGGAACAGTCAATGGTTCCACCAATAGCGTCTGCTACAGGAGGTGTAGTATCTTCTGAAACGAAGAATTCACTCTGCGCAGAACACCCCGTCAGAGCATCTGTTACGGTCACTGAATAAAGCCCTCCTGAATTCACGGTAAGTGAGGTGCCGGTTCCGCCAAAATCCCAGTCAAAGAGGAAATTTCCACTACCCCCACTTGCAAGCGCATCCAGTGTAGCGGTAGGTTCAAAACAGTTGATATCACCTGATCCGGAGACTACAACTTCGGGATCGCTGTAGAACGTGATATTGGGGCCGGTAGTCATTGATAAGCAAACATCATTTAGGTCCACTTGTCCATTAGCATTATTTCCCACGACAGCAGTTACCTGGTAAGGTACCCCAAAAGTCATACTACTATTGTAGCTAAATATTCCTGAAGTATTTCTAGCAAGTATGGCTCCGCTGAGCGGATCAGCACCGCTATGTAGAATAAATTCGAGTAGATCATCAGAGCCAATTATTTCATTGCCATCATGAGCTACTAATGCAGTCTCACTTTCACAAGTTATTATCGAAGCGTTGGGCAATGTTCCCGCATCTGTAATGCATTGTATCGGGCAAGTATAATTACCGGATACAAAATAGAATGCCGGACAGAATCCACCCGTAAATATTTCGAATGAATAAGAAGTACCTGTAGGAATAGGATCTGAGAAGAAACTATTGCCATTGATGGCTCCTGAAGAGGAGAAAAAAGGACCATCTCCAAAAATATCAAATGAAACAGTATAAAACTGGCCGGAAGGATCGCAAATTTCAGATATTCCTCCAATATCAATTTGATCGTAAGGTTCCCAAATAATCTCAAAGGTATGCAGTTCATCGCAGCCTTCGGGGCCAATTACCAATTCTTCATAATATCCAGGGGCGCAGTAAGTATTCCCCAAATAAAAGAAACATTCTCCCTCACAAAGGATAATTGGACCCAGGTCAAATACCTGGAAGGGAATGACGTCAATCGTAATGATCCTTAATAAACAAGAATCGGGGCAAGAGAAGGTGGTCGAATAATCATAGGTGTTTTCGCAGAGCTCTATAGATTCGCCTTCACAGATCGTATAGTATTCGTACTCAATATCAAAATCAACATCGACATCCAAGTCGGCGCCCCAGTCACAACCACCTGAGAATCCGCCTCCTGAACAGCAAAATACATTGTTGTTAGTCGTATCGGGCATCGTCATTGAGGTGTCAATCGGCATTCCTGAGGTATCTATGGTAACTCCTGAACCAGAACTAAACAAATCAACAAAAATATTGAAATCACTGGTGTCTGTAGCAACGACCATCACCGTAAATACATCTACACTATCCGTAATAAACTGGGCTCCGTCGGTTGAGGTTTGCCATACCAGGTGAACTGTATCACTAGTTGATTGGATACAGGCAGGTAACTGGCATCCATAACCCGGGCCATCGGGGTCTGGTGGGTCAATTTCCGTAGAACATACTGGGGGGATATAGGTATAAATTCCGGTATCTCCCAGGCACAAGGAGGTAGGGCCAATGATTTGGGCTGGTGCATCCTGTGTAATAGTGCCTATAGGTAGGGTGCCACCAATACCTTGAATCCCAAGAATAGTATAATGGCACTCAGCTGCATCGACACCATCTATTAAGAGGTAATACGTCTCCTCGGTATCAAGGCCTGTAAAGGTTATGGTATCTAAAACACCCTCATTTGCTGTTTGGCATTCACCAATGACTTCAAAATTTTCGCAGGAATCGGTCAGGACTACTGCAAATTCGAGTCCGTCGCCAGTGTAGCATAATGGTATTTCTACTTCAAACGAAATTGTTGGTTCACATGGGGAAAAGCCCAGCCAACTGCCATTTTCGGTTAGATTGGAACAAGAAGAGTTATTAACCAAGTTGATGGTATCAGGGTTGAAGTCTTGATTGTCGGAACAGTAAGAGGCATAATATTCACTACACAGGATAGGGGCTTCTTCACAATTATCACCTGGAGGGGCGGGTTGGTTGTACCCACAATTTGAGGGAGTATAGGGTAGGAAAATTGTATCGGAATCCATGCAATTAGGTGGTTGGGAAAAAATAGTGAAGACATACCAGCCGGGGTTTTGGGCAGCAAATGCTAACCCCGAGGCTAAAAGGTTTCCGTTTAGGTCAGTCCATTCTAAACCGTCAATATTCCCATTCAAAATAGAATTCGATCCATCCAGGATCACTGGTTGCCCATTGTCAGAAATAGTAGTATCTGGTCCGATGAAACTAATGATCGCTTCATTAGGCTGTACGACTTCTACAACAAAATTTAATAAGGTATCACAGTTTTCTGGTGAAGAAGAGGGAAGTGTATAAGGCAACGAGTAAGTATCATAATCTGGGAGCGTGTAGTTATCAATAATAATAGGAAGTTCTTCCGCGCAAATTGTAGTATCCCTAGTAATAATTGGTTGACTAGTAATAGTATAGAGTTCACAAACAGTAATGCCAGGCTCACAACCTCCCATAATGGTTACACATATTTCCCCTGGAATGATGGGCTCAAAGGTAAATGTATTGTCATTAGTTATTATGGGCGTATTAATCCCAGGAGCAGACCATTGATAACTGGCTGGGCCAGATACGGGCGGGGCTGTATAAGTGAATGATTGCCCAAAGCAAGGGTTAAGGTTTCCAAAAATAGTGTCTTGAAGAACCTCGAGTGTATCGCTTTCTTCTACCTGAATGGTGTATCCGCAAGTTGCCCCATTGATGCCATCAATCAAAAGGTAGTAGCTGTCAAGAGTTGCAGGATCTACATTTGCGACAGACAGGGTAGCAGTATCTCCGGAAAGAATAGTAACACAAGGTGTGACCGGATCATTGTTACAATCCGTAAATATTTGCGCTTCAAGCCCGCTACCGGCACTACAAGAATCTACAATGATGGAAATGTCGGTCTGGCAACCACAAGAATAAAAAGGGATCCAATCGGGATTATCCAGAGAGCCGCAAAAGCCTGGTAGACTGTCTTGTGTAGGTAGCGTATCCGTCCAATTGGAATAACCATCTAGGCAGGCACAGTCTGCAAAAGGAATATTTTGATTGGCGATACCCTGGCAGTCATCAACAGGAGTGGTACATACACAATCCAGGCCGGCGGGATCACAAAAAATGAGCTCAAAATTCAGTAATTGACCTTCGTCAAGATTAACCCCATCAGTGACGGATAATGTCCATGTTCCATTAACTGGGCCACTATTAAAATCTTCCAAACAACCATTGTAGGGGTAGTAAGAGCCATTATAAGTCTGAAAATTCGCCCAAGGTTCATTATTACTCCACACAGGCTCTATCCCAAAGTCAGGATTGGCTATTGCTCCACAGGATACAAATCCTACATTCCAGGTAGTAAATTGTGTTATATTAAAAGTCGTGATCGGGCCAACCAGATCAACGGATTGTCCGGAAGGGGAAGTTAGGGTCATGCTCAAGTCACCGACATCATCATGTTCAAAATCGAGGAAAATGGCGCATACGCCTTGTTGAGGATTCGATAAGTCATTATTGGCTATATCATTTATTTCCAGGTAAAAATCGCTGGTAGCCTGATCTTCGATGGTACCAGGACAATTTAGGCAATTGCAAGGATTACTTTGTTGAAGCACCTCTACTGTAGTGCAAAATTGTTGGTTACCGCATGTATCATAAACGATGGTCATACAAATTTCTCCTCCTTGCGATCCCATGGTGATGGAGGCTTCAAATTGACCGGGGCCTGCAGAGATAATGGCACCTGGAGGAGCAGACCATAAAACATCTATTACGGTACCCTGGCAAGGATCGCCAAAGGCGCAACAACTGTCAGAGATGGGACCAACACAGGATAAGTCTTCTGCTTCATCTACTTCTAGCTGGTAGGTATAAGTGCCACCTTCAAAGACGAGCGTCGGTCCATCCAGACAGTACTCATCATATGCAATAGAGCATGGTTCTAAAATACTGCCGCTTATTACATTTACGGACCAATCACAAACATCTCCGGCCCATCCATCCACCATCAGGTAGTAGATTTGACCTACTGTCAGGTTGGTGGCAATAAGGGGGCCAGGAGCAGGCATTGCTGGATTCAAGCAATTGGAAACAGGAATAAATAATTGACAATCTGAAAAAAATTGGGATTGCAATCCATCACCCACCTGACAATTGGAAGGTGTTATCAATAATTCTAAAGATGACGAGCCCGCCACGAATGCAATCCAGTGATTATTTTCTACAGAACCACAAAAACTAGGTGGAATATCTTGAGTATTTGGTAATGATGGAGTAGTGGAGCAATATCCATCAAATTCTTCAGGGCACAGTAAGGGAGCCTGGTCAATAGTAAGCCCCGGAGGAAATGGGACATTACACTGTCCCATTCCCAATTGGGCAAACATCAAAAAGCAGAAAATAGTAATTAGTAGTTGTTTCATAGCACTATATTTTAGTTGGACGTAACATGAGATATATTTTGAGTCATCAGTTTAAAAAAAATAGGCCAAAAAACTTCTAGCATCGCTGCCGAAGTACATCTGACCTATTGGTACCTACTATTCATAGGAATCATAAGGGGCAATTTGGCTATTAATAGTTTTGTATATGAAAAAACAGCGGAAAATATTCTAAATCGTATCGGTGTTAGTTCAGTATCAGCTTGCCACTCATTTTTTTACCGTTATCTAGCACGATCTGAAAAACATAAATTCCTTTAGAAAGTCCATTTGGTCGATATTGGAAAATGGGGGTGTTTATTATTTGCCGATCAATCCTTTTTCCCATTATGTCATATAGCTCAAAGGTGCCTTCCTCAAACTGATCGTTTATTTCAAAATTTACATGATCTATAAATGGATTGGGGTAGGCGTTGACTCTTAAAACCGCTTTTTTGTTCAACTCATTATTGACATTTACAATAATGAAATTCTCTCCTACAAGGTGATCCGTTTCATTGGTAATGATCGGTTCGTTAAAATCGAAGTAAATGGCCGCCTCATTGTAAATATGTGTTCCTATCGGGTTATCCTTTTGCTGCGCGATCCTAAATTTTACAAAACCGTGGGAGGCAGCTTCGTTTGTGGTACTGTCAGGCAATAAGATGTTAGGAAACATAAATTTCAATACTTTCATCCCTGTTCCGGTCACTTCAAAATTGTAGGCATGACTACTGGCGCCAAGTTGTAGGGTGCTAATGTCGAGATATTCTGAAAGGGTATCTCTGATCTCCACGTAAAAAGCAGTATCCGTACCGGTATTTTGAAACCGGATCATATATTCTATATCGGTATTGGGTTCAATAAAGTGTTCTTCTCCAAAGCCTTTCGGAAACGCGAGTTTATCATTTGGATCAAAGGAGGCGATGCTTTCTCTGCAATCCACATCTTTGAACGGATCGGCGTCGTTCATAGGGAACTGTATGACATATCCCAGACTTCCGGGGTCGCCTCCACATCCTTCTACTGCGATGGCAGGATTACTGTAGCCGGGATGACCGGCACTTTGCTCTGCCTGTAGTCTAACGGTACGGCCCTCAGGCTGATAAATGATAAC
>CAZHOV010000143.1:0-14314 GCA_964534315.1 uncultured Saprospiraceae bacterium
GATACCTGGAAACCTGGAGACCTGGAAACCTGGAGACCTCGAAACCTGGAAACCTGGAAACCTCGAAACCTGGAAACCCTGACACCCGGATACCTGGAAACCTGGAAACCTGGAGACCCTGACACCCGGATACCTGGAAACCTGGAAACCTGGAGACCTTTTTCAACTTTTTTTTATATTTGCCGAGATTTATGAATTATTGTTCATGTTTAAAGTTAGATTTCTGGTGTAAAGGTTACGGAACAGCTAGTTTAGAAGAAATCTAAATAAAATCCACCCTCGTACAAATATTGTTAATAATGCATACGAATTTTATCTTTGCCATGACTATAGAATGACATTTTGCCATTAATTTTTTTAGATAAGAAACGATAGAATAATATATGAAGACGAAATTTTTCCTGCTGTTTAGTGCACTTTTTCTTTCTTTCTCTTTGATAGCTGAGCCTACAATTGATGAAGGGAAAGCACTTTTCAAGAAAAACTGTGCTTCTTGTCACAACAAGAACATGAAGGACGATCTTACCGGACCAGCCCTTGGTGGGGTTCAAGAACGTTGGGAAGGTCGGGATGAAGTGCTGTATGAGTGGATTCGAAACTCTCAGGCAGTTATTGCTTCTGGTGATGAATACGCAGTTAATCTTTACAATGAATGGAATAAGGTAGCTATGCAAGCTTTTGCAAACCTTACCGATGAACAGATTACTTCCATTCTGATGTATGTTGATTGTGCATATGAAGAGACCTGTCCGGGCATGGAGCCAAAAGAAACGGAAGCGGCAGTTGCTGTCGTCGAAGAACAGGATAACACTGGTCTTTATGCCATTCTTCTTGCCGTGCTAGCCGTTCTTGCGGTAGTCCTTGCCAGAATTATTACCAATCTTAATCAAATCGCATCTGCTCAAGAAGGAGATGAATTAACTCCACGTAAAACGCTAGTAGACATCCTTACAAGCAAAGGGGTTATCGGGTTTGCTATTTTTGCTTTGGTGGTATTAGGTGGTTATACTACTGTTAATAATGCTATTAGTTTGAACCGGCAGCAAAATTATGCGCCTGAGCAACCTATTAAATTTTCTCACGCAACCCACTCCGGGATGCAGCAAATCGATTGTCAATATTGTCACGATGGTGCCCGTAGAAGTAAGCACTCTGTTATCCCGGCTGCCAATACTTGTATGAATTGCCATGCTGCCATCAAAAAAGGTTCAAAGTATGGTACTGCAGAGTTGACTAAGATCTATGCTTCTGTAGGTTGGGACCCTAGCTCAGGTACTTACTATAATCCTGATACCTTGTCGAAACAAGAGGTAGAGCAAATGTATAAGAAGTGGATTCGTGATGAATATGTTAAGGATGCGGAAGAAAACGAATTGAAAAATACGGACAAAGTGGTGCAGGATCAATGGGAAGGTATTGTAGCCTCCTTGACAACGGAAGTAAAAGATGATATCTACGGTCCAATTCCGTGGGTGCGCATTCATAATTTACCCGATCACGCTTATTTCAATCACGCCCAGCACGTTTCTGTAGGTAAAGTAGAATGCCAGACTTGTCACGGTCCGGTTGAGAAGATGGAAGTGGTTCAGCAGTATTCTCCACTATCTATGGGATGGTGTATTAACTGTCACCGTGAAACGGAAGTACAGTTTGCTGATAATGACTACTACAAAGCCTACGAAAAGTACCACGAAGAAATTGCTTCTGGTGAGCGTTCAAAAGTAACGGTTGAAGAGATCGGTGGACTTGAGTGCCAGAAATGTCACTATTAATACTCAAAAAACGAAATTCCAAACCTTATTTTTAAGCAATAAAGCGTAATAATGAAAAAACAACATAAAGGAGTCTGGATTGGTGTAGAAGATAAGAATCAGGATGCTGCCTACAAAGAAGCAGTAGAAAGGGAGTTTAAAGAAATTCCCAGCCTTGATGAGCTATCAGAAAAAGCGAGTAGTTTGCTTTCGGGGAACAGAAGAGATTTCCTCAAATTTTTGGGATTTAGTGTAGGGGCGGCTACTGTTGCTGCGGGTTGTGATACCCCGGTTAGAAAAGCTATTCCCTATGTAGTCAAGCCGGATACTATTGTTCCCGGTGTGGCTACTTATTATGCCTCTTCCTTCGTACAAGGTGGCGATTATTGTGCTGTGTTGGTAAAAACGAGAGAAGGACGTCCAATAAAAATTGAAGGTAATGTACTTTCTAATGTAACGATGGGAGGGACAAGCGCCCGGGCTCAGGCTTCGGTACTTTCTTTATATGATACTAACCGCGTAAAGGGACCAGGTAAAATAGTAGATGGAAAAGTAGAGGAAATGTCTTGGGAAGAGTTGGATAAGACCGTGAAAGCCGGCTTATCTACTGACGCTCAGATACGCATTGTTGCCAATACGGTCATGAGTCCAACCGCCAAGAAAGCTATTTCAGAATTTGCGGCTAAATATCCGAATACAAAGGTGGTGATGTATGATCCCGTTTCTTCTTCAGCTATTTTACAAGCTAATGAAGAAACACTTGGTGATCGCGTAATTCCGGATTATCATTTTGATAAGTCTAAGGTTACTGTAAGCTTTGGGGCTGATTTTCTAGGCACCTGGATTTCTCCTGTGGAGTATGCAGCTAAATACATTAAGAACAGAAAGATCAAAGACGTTAAAAAGGCGAGCATGTCCTGGCATGTGCAGGTTGAAAGCAGCATGTCTTTGACTGGTTCGAATGCCGATAATCGCATTCTGATAAAGCCTTCGGAACAAGGTGCTGCTATCGCTACCTTACTAAATGAAGTAGCTTCTCTGACTGGCGGAAGCTCTGTGAATGCGCCGAAGCTCAACGACCGGGCTGCTGCAGCTATGAAAAGAGTAGCGAAGCGATTAGTTGAAAATAAAGGGAAATCATTGGTTATATCCGGTTCCAATAATAAGTCGGAGCAAATTCTAATCAATGAGATTAACCATATGCTTAATAATTATGGTGCAACCATTACTTTAGAAGAAGCATCAATGCAGCGTCAGGGAAATGACAAAGCTGTTCGCGATCTTGTAAAGGAAATGAATAACGGTAGTGTAGGCGCATTAATCGTTATGGGTGCTAATCCTGGCTTTGACTTACCGGATGCGGCTGATTTCAAATCCGGAATGGAAAAGGTAGGATTGAAAGTTGCTTTCAACGGCACTATTGATGAAACTTCTTCCATGTGTGACTACATTGCTCCAAATCACAATTTCTTAGAATCTTGGGGGGATGTTGAACCTAAACGGGGTCATTATAGCCTTATACAACCTACCATTGCACCGCTATTCAATACTCGTCAGGCAGAACAATCGCTGCTAACGTGGGCAGATAGTGAAGGTCTCGACAATACAGCAGAGCAACCTTATTATGAGTATCTTAAAGCGCATTGGCAAGAGGCTATCTTCCCTCAGCAAAATGATTATCAGACGTTTCAGGCTTTTTGGGATAACACTGTTCACGATGGTGTGTTCCATGCAAATGCCGGAGAGCGTCCTGTAAATTATACCAGTAAAGCTTCAATTGCTGCTGCTCAGGTCACTAAGCCTGCCAGTAATGAATTAGAAGTAGCTTTCTATGAATCTGTTAATCTTGGAACGGGGCAATATGCTGACATTCCATGGTTAATGGAAATGCCTGATCCAATTAACCGGACTGTTTGGGGTAACTATTTGATGGTCCCAACAGAATGGGATGGTAACAAACGCTTTGTCGGTTACAATGGCTTAAGTACGAATATGGATGTTTCCGATAAGGCTGATCTGGAAGTGAATGGTATGAAACAACAATGTACCATTATAACTCAGTTTGGGTTAATGAGTAATACGGCTGCCCTGGCTCTCGGTTATGGACGCGAAGTATCCGGAAAATGTGCTAAAGGAGTTGGTCAGAATGTCTTTCCTTGGCTATGGATCGATAGTGACGGAAATACGCAATATTATGCATCTGAAGCTACCCTTTCGGGGCCTACTGGTCAGGACGACGAATTTGCCTGTGTCCAGTTTCACAACACCATGGGAGTTAAAGGTATGGCTGAAGGAAGTGAAGAGCCAATTAATGTTGATGAAAAGGCAGTTGTAGACTTCCTCGGATTCTCTGGTTATCAGGGAAGCTTAACCAATAGATCGATCATCTATCAGGAAAGTTTAACGAACCTTGATGATCTTGTCCATAAAATTGAAGAAAAGCGCGCTGAAGCGAAAAAGCTGAACGACCATACGCTTTATCCATACGAAGAATATAAAGAAACCGTGTATGGCCAGGGGCATCACTGGGGTATGTATGTCGATTTAACTTCCTGTATAGGCTGTGGAGCATGTACAGTGGCTTGTATGTCGGAAAATAATGTACCGGTCGTTGGTAAGCGGGAAGTACATCGCCATCATGAAATGACTTGGTTGAGAATTGACCGCTATTTCTATGGAGATGCAGAAAACCCAAATGTAGTTTATCAACCGTTGATGTGTCAGCATTGCGATAATGCACCTTGCGAGAATGTTTGTCCGGTAAATGCTACCAACCACAGTTCTGAAGGGTTAAACCAAATGGCTTATAACCGTTGTGTAGGTACCCGGTATTGTGCAAACAACTGTCCATATAAGGTACGTCGCTTTAACTGGTTAGATTATAATACTGCGGATCTGTTTCCTCAAAATGAGAACTATCCGTTTGAAGACGACAAGCCATACTATGCAGATAATTTAGTTCGTATGGTATTAAATCCGGATGTAACTGTTCGATCAAGAGGAGTGATCGAGAAGTGTAGCTTCTGTGTACAGCGTATCCAAGAAGGTAAGTTAACGGCTAAGCGCGAGCAGCGAAGTTTGTCGGATAGCGACGTCAAAACGGCTTGTCAAACAGCTTGCCCTACCGGAGCCATCGTCTTTGGTGATACCAACAATGAGAAAGGAGAAATGCATAAAGACATGAATGGCCCGCTTGTTTACCGAGTATTGGAAGAAGTCAACACGCAAAGTTCTGTGTATTATTCTGCAAGGATCAATAATAAGGACGAAGAGTTAGATGCATAAGATGAATTTAGGATTGAGAGGATTGAGAGGATTGTAGAGATACCGGGTTGGAAAAAGGTCTTTAGCAATGCTCAAGCACAATCAGCATACTGAAATTAGGTAGAAAAAATAATTTTAATAAAATACAATAGATTATAGATTATATGGGTGCAGCAGTTACATCTCCAATTCGAGAACCCTTAGTAAATGGTAATAAGTCTTATCACGATATTACTGAAGATTTATGTTCTCCCACCGAGAAGGCTCCCAATGTATCGTGGGTATTGGCCTTTTTGGTTTCCGTCGGGTTATTGGCATTCGGCGTATTTTGTATCCTATGGACCATCTGGTTTGGTATCGGTACGTGGGATTTGAATCGTTCCATTGGATGGGGTTGGGATATTACCAACTTTGTGTGGTGGATTGGTATCGGTCACGCCGGTACGTTGATCTCTGCGATTTTGCTGCTCTTCCGGCAAAAATGGCGTACAGGGGTTAACCGGGCAGCAGAGGCGATGACTATTTTTGCGGTAATGTGCGCAGCTCTTTTCCCTGGTATACACGTAGGACGTATTTGGGTGGTGTTCTTTTTCTTTCCATACCCTAACACACGTGGACCCTTATGGGTGAACTTTAATTCGCCGCTACTTTGGGACCTTTTTGCGATTAGTACTTACTTTACTGTATCCTTATTATTCTGGTATACGGGGCTAGTACCTGATTTTGCAACCGTTCGAGATCGTGCTCGCGGGTTTAGAAAGAAATTATATAGCTTATTGGCTTTTGGATGGGTAGGAAAAGCGAAGCACTGGCAGCGCTGGGAATCCCTTTCTCTGGTGCTTGCCGGATTAGCAACGCCGCTAGTATTATCGGTACACACCATTGTAAGTTTTGACTTCGCCACCTCCGTTATTCCTGGATGGCATACAACGATCTTTCCGCCTTATTTCGTAGCGGGAGCGATCTTTTCCGGGTTTGCTATGGTGCAGACACTGATGGTAATTACCCGTAAAGTGTTGAATTTGGAACAATACATAACAGTAGCTCACATCGAATCGATGAATAAAGTAATCGTTCTGACTGGTACGATTGTAGGGGTTGCTTATTTGACGGAGTTGTTCATTGCCTGGTATTCCGGTTATGTATACGAACAGTTTGCTTTCTACAACAGAGCGTTAGGACCATACTGGTGGTCTTATTGGGCGATGATGACTTGTAACGTGATTACGCCTCAGTTTTTCTGGGTTAAGAAATTCAGAAGAAGTATTGCCTGGACATTTACCTTGTCAATCATTGTAAATATCGGTATGTGGTTTGAACGTTTTGTGATCATAGCAACGACCTTGGCAAGAGATTACTTACCATCAAGCTGGAGTTATTATGCGCCGACTTGGGTTGAAGTAGGGATTTTCCTCGGAACTATAGGTATATTCTTTACCCTTTACTTGATCTTTACGCGATTAGCGCCGGTAGTGGCCATTGCGGAAGTGAAGCATATTCTGAAATCTTCAGGTGATCAATATGCAGGAGAAAGCGCTCATTACGAGCCTTTAAAGGAAGAAGAAGCAGCGGCTTTGGCGGTTGAACAGAAATAATTTACAAAACGAAATTCAGAAAATAATTTATAAAATGGCCAATCAAAATAAAGCATTATTATACGGGTTGTATGATGACGAATCAGACTTGATCAAAGCGATTAAGGAAGCAAAATCAGCTCATATGGAGATTGATGAGGTCTATAGTCCTTTCCCCGTCCATGGAGTGGACGAAGCCCTTGGTTTGGCAGAGTCGCGACTGCACGTTGCGGGTTTTGTCTATGGCGCTATTGGTACGCTCACGGCATTTTTATTTATGTCTTGGGTATTCACCCGTGACTGGCCGGTAATTTTTGGTGGAAAGCCTTATTGGTCTGTACCGGCATTCATTCCGATCACTTTTGAGCTTACCGTACTTTTTGCGGCGGTAGGAATGGTTGTTACGTTCTATACGGTTTGTGGCCTGGGGCCTGGCGTTAAAGAAAAGGTCGTAGATGATCGGATTACCGACGATAAGTTTTGTATTACATTCAATACCAATGGATTGGATGATCAAGGTATCGATAAATTTAAAAACTTTTTCCAGCAAACAGGTGCTTCTTTTGTAAGCACTAAGACTATATAAAAATGATTATGAAAAGATCAAACTTAAAATATTTATCGGGAGCACTTTTGATGGCTTTTCTTATGCTATCATTAAATGCTTGCGGTCCTTCAAAAGGGGAGAACCCGGGGCATGAATATATGCCTGATATGTATCACTCTATTGCTTATGAGTCGAACTATCAAGATTATTACTATTTCAATACCTGGGGGTCTGAAGAAGATTACTACAAAATAGCCAAGCCTCGAAAACCAGTGAATGGAACCATTGCAAGAGGATATGCCGGTGTTGCCGAAGGAAATATTAAGCCGGGAGCGGTTCAGGCGAAAATGAAAATGATGAAGGGAAAGACAGATGTTCGGGCAATTTCAGTTCCGGTAAATGGTAGTGTTCCTTACTACTATGAGGATACAGAGGACGAGCGCCTTCGCGCTACGGCTGAAATTATTGATAATCCGTACCCGATTACTCAAGATGGATTGGAACGAGGTAAGGAGTTATACGAGATTTTTTGTGGGATTTGTCATGGAAATAAAGGGGCAGGAAATGGTTATTTGGTAGCAGAAGAAAATAAAAATGCTGCATATCCTGCTCAGCCGATCAGCTTTGTAACAGATGAGTTGATTGCTGCATCCAATGGCCGTTATTATCATGCCATCATGTATGGTAAGAACGTAATGGGAGCCTACAAAGACAAGATGTCTTACGAAGAAAGATGGCAGGTAATTCATTATATCCGTGCTCTACAAGCAAAAGAAAAGGGATTAGCCTATAGCGAAGAGGAGAATACGCTTAACGAGGTAGAAGTGCCCGGCGCATTAATCGCTAAGGTTGAAGAGCCCATGGAAGAAGAAATGCATGAGGGAGAAGAGACTCATGACGGTGAGACGCATGGTGAGGATAGTCACGGCGAAGACAAGCACAGCGATGAGCACCACGGAGATGATCACAGTGAAGGTGGTCACGGCGGCGGTAATCATTAATTGTAAAGTAGGCGAAAAACAACTTAACTAATAAATATTCTAAATTATTAGCAATGAATCAATTTGTATTTGAAGGCCGGCAAAAAATGTTATTCTTGGGAATGATGGGCGTTGGTCTACTTTGTATGTTGTTGACATTTTTTGTCGCGGATGATGAGTTGCATACTCGTTTTTGGACGAATTATTTACACAATGCTACCTTTTTTACAGGTATTGCTTTTGTGACCTTATTTTTCGTTTCTGCCTGTATCACTGCCTGGGCAGGCTGGTATGTGCAGATGAAAAGAATTTGGGAGTCCTTTTTTATGTTCTTAGCTGTTGGAGGCGTATTGATGCTCATTTTGATTGCCGGTCTGTGGCTGGGATGGCATGACATCTACCATTGGGCTGACCCTGAATCGGTAGCTGAAGATTCCCTGCTGCAATCAAAATCTGGTTTTCTAAATAAAGGATGGTACACGTTTGGTACGATTATTATAGTTGCCGTCTGGTACTTTTTGTTTGCTCGACCGTTATACAAAATGTCTGTCAGAGAAGATGCTGAAGGCGGAACAACGGATTTTAAACTGCACAAGCGAATGCGGATTTTTGCAGCTGCCTTCCTTCCCGTGGGAGGTTTTACGAGCGCTGCATTGATATGGCAGTGGTTAATGTCTGTTGACGCACATTGGTACTCTACGCTTTATGCCTGGTATGCCACAGCGAGTTGGTTCGTTTCGGCGATGGCATTAACGATTTTGTTGATTTTATACTTTAAAGGTAAAGGATATTTTCAGGGAGTTACGGCAGAACACATCCATGATTTGGGTAAATATTTGTTCGCGTTCAGTATTTTCTGGACTTACTTGTGGTTTTCTCAATACATGTTGATCTGGTACGGAAATATTGGCGAAGAAACCGTTTATTATCAGACCAGGCAAAATGAATACCCGGTGCTATTTTATGGCAATTTAATTTTGAACTTTATAGTGCCTTTCTTCATTTTAATGAGAAACGATACGAAACGAAAAGTCGGGACAATGGCCCTGACAGCGGGTATTGTTTTATTTGGCCACTGGATTGATTTCTTTTTGATGATTAAGCCAGGAGCCTTGCATACTGCTCATGAATTAATGGGACATGGTCATCATGGAGCGGAAGGTGCTCATGAGGCTGGCGCACACGGAGGGGAACATGCAGCTGAAGGCCTTGCGCACGCTGCCGAACATGCTTCTACTTTTGCTGCAGGATTTACCATCCCTGGTTTGTTGGAGTTAGGAACTTTTATCGGATTTTTAGGTTTGTTCCTGTACTTCGTATTTAACCAAATGACCAAAGCTTCTTTGATTCCTAAAAATGATCCGTTTATTCAGGAGAGTTTACACCATCATGTGTAAGGAATCAGGAGAAAACAAAAATAAATTTGTACACTATTTTGTGATTCAACAAAAATTAAAATTTTAATAATGACATTTCTAATCATCTTATTGTGTTTGGTCCTCATTGGGATTGTCGCAGTGCAGATCGGAAAAGTCAGTGAGCTGGCTGGACGGATCAGAGGTGAAGAAGATGCACAACAGGATTCAAACAAGTGGAACGGAGTTTTATCTATCGTTTTTCTTGTCCTCTTCTTGTTAGCTGTAATCATTTCCTCCTATCTAACTAAAAATTCCATGCTGTGGTACGGTCCACATACAGCTGCTTCAGAGCACGGTGGATCGATTGACCGAATATTTAATATTACTTTGTTCTTTACAGGTATTGTGTTTGTTATTACCCACATTGCCTTGTTTTACTTTGCCTACAAATATAGAGGCAGGAGAGGACGAAAAGCAAGTTACTGGTCTCATGATAACCGCCTTGAGGTCGTCTGGACAGCCGTACCGGCTATTGTAATGACGTTCCTTGTAATTGGTGGTCTTGACGTATGGAACGAAGTAATGGCTGACGTAGAAGAAGGAGAGGAGCATATCGAATTTGAAGCGATGGGTTATCAGTTCGGTTGGATGCTCAGATATCCTGGTCCTGACGGCAAACTTGGTAAGCGAGTGTATACCAATATCACAGGATTAAATCCTTTTGGCCAAGACTGGACCGACGTCAAAAATCTTGATGATTTTCATCCTTCTGAAGTAGTACTACCAGTGGGCAAAAAAGTTCGTGTGCGTATCACTTCGAGAGATGTGCTTCATAATTTTTATCTTCCTTATCATCGTGTTAAGATGGATGCCGTTCCGGGTATGCCTACCTATTTCGTATTCACGCCAACGATCACAACGGAAGAATATCGTCTTCGGTTAAGTGAATTGGATTCAGATGGTAATCCTAAATATCCAAGCTGGCACGAGCCTGCTGATCCTGCCGAGCCTGACGGGCTAAAACGTTGGGAAGCTTTTGATTTTGAGTTAGCTTGTGCTGAGCTTTGCGGTAAAGGACACTACTCCATGAGAAGGATCGTGAAGGTAGTTTCTGAAGAAGAATACAATAAATGGGCGGAAGAACAAACTTCCTGGTACCTAAACACCATTCGTAACTCAGATGAAGATCCCTATAAAGGTAAAGTGCTAAACGTTGAAGCTGAAGATCTTTCAGTAGAAGAAAGTGGAGCTGAGGCTATGGAGGAAGAATCCGCTGAAGAAGCTCCTATGGAAGCTGAATAGGATCAAAAGCAGAAATATAATTTTTTTAACCAGACATTAATAAACTTAAGAAATAAATTTTAAATAAACATGGCTACTACAACCGTTTCTCCAGATCAGTTACAGTACAACGAGGAGTCGTTGATAGAAGAGTATGGTTATGACGATCACTTTCATGAGCATCATCATGGAGACAAGTATCAGTCTAACTTTATTACTACTTACATTTTCAGCCAAGACCATAAAATTATTGCCAAGCAGTTCTTGATTACAGGTATGTTTTGGGCAATCATTGGTGCGGCGATGTCCCTTATTTTCCGTCTTCAATTAGGTTTTCCTGAAGATAGTTTGACTTGGATCAAGCCTCTATTAGGAAAATGGATTACAGTTAATGAGGATGGCATTGGTACATTAGCGCCTGAGTTCTACTATGCATTGGTTACCATGCACGGTACTATATTGGTTTTCTTCGTGCTTACAGCCGGTCTGAGTGGTACTTTTAGTAATTTATTAATTCCGTTACAGGTTGGGGCCCGCGATATGGCTTCACCATTTTTAAATATGTTATCGTACTGGTTCTTTTTCTTAGCCGGTGTGATCATGTTTTTCTCCTTATTCTTGAATACGGGTCCTTTCGCCGGAGGTTGGACAGCCTACCCGCCGCTTAGTGCCTTACCTCAAGCCTCCTCGGGCTCAGGGGCAGGTATGACGTTCTGGGTATTGAGTCTGGTCTTCTTTGTAGTATCCGTTTTGTTAGGAGGAATTAATTATATCACTACTGTTTTGAATTTAAGAACCAAGGGAATGAGCATGTGGAGATTGCCGCTAACGATCTGGGCCTTTTTCATTACAGCTATTATTGGTCTATTGTCTTTCCCTGTATTGGTATCTGCTTTCTTACTGGTGATGTTCGACAGAGGATTGGGAACCAGTTTCTACTTGTCTGAAATCTTTATTGGAGGGCAGGCGCTGGATCACGTAGGTGGTAGTCCGGTATTATACCAGCACTTGTTCTGGTTCTTAGGTCACCCTGAGGTTTATATTATTATCTTGCCTGCGATGGGTATTGTATCGGAAGTACTCTCCGTACATGCCAGAAAGCCAATCTTTGGTTATAAGGCAATGGTTTTCTCTATGTTGGCAATTGCGTTCTTGTCGTTTATTGTATGGGCGCACCATATGTTTATGTCGGGTGTGAATCCATTTATTTCGAACTTCTTCGTGATCTTTACCTTGATTATTGCGGTACCATCGGCAGTAAAGGTATTCAATTGGATTGCGACCTTATATAGGGGTAACATTCAATTTAATGCAGCAAGTTTATTTGCTATTGGTTTCGTATCGATGTTTATCTCAGGTGGTTTGACTGGTATTTTCTTAGGAAACTCTGCGATTGATATTCAGATGCACGATACCTACTTTGTAGTAGCTCACTTCCATATTGTGATGGGGGTAGCGGCATTCTTTGGTATGTTTGCCGGTATTTATCACTGGTTTCCAAAGATGTTTGGTCGTTTCATGAATGAAACCTTAGGAAAGATTCACTTCTGGGGTACTTTAGTAGGTGCTTATGCGGTATTTTGGCCAATGCACAATCTAGGTTTGGCAGGGGTGCCAAGAAGATATTACCGCTTCGACAACTTCGACGCCTTCGGACACTTTGTAGAAATCAACCAATTCATTACTATTGCCGCGATTGCTGTTTTTGGCTTGCAAGTATTGTTTGTAGTGAACTTTTTCTACAGTATTTGGAAAGGTAAGAAGATGACAACCAGAAATCCATGGGGTGCAACTACCTTAGAGTGGTCTACGCCAATTAAAACCGGTCACGGTAACTGGGAAGGAAAAATCCCATCGGTTCAGCGTTGGGCATATGATTACGGTAAGGATGGAAAAGAGTTTATTCCACAGTACGTACCTGAAACAGAAGAAGAAAAAGCGAAAGCACAATCGCATTAGATTCATTAAGAAGAGATCATTTCAATTGAAGTATAATCAGAGTAGAATAGAGCAGTTAGATACTTCGACAGAAGTTCGAAGTTGGATTTCAGAATTTAAATCTCTAGTAAAATTCAGGCTATCACTGACCGTTGTTTTTTCGGCAGTGATGGCCTATATGATACTTAGCGGAGGATCGATCAATTGGTTGGGTGTCTTAGTTTTAGCAACCGGTGGCTTTTTAGTAACCGGAGCGGCAAATGCACTAAATCAAGTGTTGGAGCGAGACTACGATAAATTGATGAAACGAACCGCCGGCCGACCATTAGCCAAAGGTCGAATGACGGTTTCTACAGCAGTATTAATGGCGGGATTGATGAGTCTTTTCGGGATTACGTTACTAGCTATGTTTAATCCGCTGGTTTCGTTCTTAGGAATGATTTCCTTAATGAGCTATTCATTTGTTTATACGCCATTAAAAAGAGTAAGTCCTGTTGCTGTATTTGTAGGAGCTATACCTGGTGCCTTACCTATTTTGATAGGTGCTGTTGCAGCAGAGGGAACAATCTCCTTGTTTGGATTACTGTTATTTGGTGTTCAGTTTTTCTGGCAGTTTCCTCACTTTTGGTCTATCGCCTGGTTGGCCAATGAAGATTATCAGAAAGCTGGTTTTCACCTTTTGCCAAGCAAAGAATTAGACGAGAATGTTGGAAAGCAATCGTTGTATTTTAGTTTAATGATTTTTCCTGTCTTGATTTTATTGGCAATTTATGGTTTCATCGGGATCGTAAGTACTGTTTTATTGATTTTACTCACAGGCGTATATAGTTATTTTGCCTGGAATTTATTTAAGAAATGCGACCGACTAGCTGCGAGAAAGTTAATGTTTTCCTCTCTGATGTTTTTGCCGGTTGCCCTATCGATTGTTTTAATTAGTTCATTTTTTATATAATATAAATAGGAGTTGATGAGTGTGGCAGTAGCAAATCAAAATGATAATATTTTTAGAAGAAATAAAATACACCCTGTAAAGTTTGCACTCTGGGTGGGATGTGCTAGTATTACTATGATGTTTGCAGCGTTCACCAGTGCTTATATGGTAAGACAGGCTGCAGGAAATTGGTTGGAATTTCGGTTACCTGATATGTTTTTCATCAGTACGGCAGTAATACTACTGAGCAGTGTGACCCTTCACGGAGCATATATAGCGTTCAAAAGAGAAGCAAAGCAATTATATCAGGGGTTATTAGTATTGACCATGATTTTAGGGCTTGGGTTTGTAGCCCTGCAATATGAGGGTTGGCAAGCACTTTCTGCAATAGGAGTGGAGTTGACGGGAAATCCTTCAGGCTCTTTTGTGTATGTTATTTCAGGTGTTCATGCAGCACACGTACTAGGAGGAGTGGCAACGTTGATCGTAGCCATGATTCATGCGTTTGCCCTGAAGTTTAAAGTCACTGAAAAACGAAAATTACGACTAGAATTAACACTAACTTACTGGCATTTTGTAGATTTGCTTTGGATATACTTGCTGGTGTTTTTTATTTTGCAAAGAAGCTGATGGAGAGTAGGAAAATAGGAAAGTAGGAAAGTAGGAAAGTAGGAAAATAGGAAAGTAGGA
>CAZHOV010000144.1:0-14274 GCA_964534315.1 uncultured Saprospiraceae bacterium
CGTAGCACGATTGTGGTCTTTAATTATTCCATTTTATGGGAACAAAAATATACACGAAAACCGGAGACCAAGGAGAAACCTCCCTATTTGGAGGAAAGCGATTGCCAAAAAATCATTGGCGAATCGAAGCCTATGGCACGGTTGACGAGCTGAATTCTTTCCTTGGGTTGCTCCGCGACACTATTGAACCCGACGGAGTGAAAGAACTGCTAGGTGTTGTTCAGAATCAATTATTCAATATAGGCTCCAATCTGGCCATGGATCCAGATAAATCTTTTGACCTCCCTCAAGTTGAGGATTTGCACATTACTCAATTGGAAAAGGCGATTGATCAAATGAACAGTGAGCTTCCTGAATTGAAAAACTTTATTCTTCCCGGTGGGCACCCGGTGGTTTCTTATTGCCATATAGCCCGCTGTGTTTGTCGCCGTGCTGAGCGTCGGCTGGTAGCTGTTAGCCTTGAAGAAAAAGTTGATCCTATTATGATCAAATATTTGAATCGCCTCTCCGATTACCTCTTCGTACTTGCCCGTAAATTGGGTAAAGATGTAGGGGCGGCAGAAGTGATTTGGAAACCTTCCTAAAGATTTAGCAACAATTCTCTTATCTTTACAAGAAATGCATGTATTTCTAGTTCTAAATCTATGGTAAAACAAGTGAAAAATACGGTAAAGCGGCTCCCTGATGTGCTCAAATATGCTATTGTTATTCTGGTCATCGGATTTATCAGCTTGCTTTGCCCCAATCATATTCAATTCAAATATCAGTATGAAAAAGGGCAGCCCTGGAGATACGAGGCGTTGGTTTCTCCATTCGATTTCGGTATTTTGAAAACAGATAAAGAAATTGATGCGGAACGTTCAGAATTACTTGATGAATTTAGTCCTTATTATGAATGGAATCCTTTGGTGGGGAAAGCTAAGAAAATTGAATTTGAAAAGGATTTTGAGCAGCAGTTAGAAATCTCCAGAAGCGATAACCTCTATGAGGATGTTTCCCGCAGACCTCAACGGTATAAAACGTATGGCACCGATTTGATTGGAAGAGTCTATCAAAGGGGGATCATACAGCTCAATCAATCCCATAAAGGAAAGGGAGAAAATTTTGTTATTAATATTTTAAAGGGAAATATTGCTCAGAAAAAAACGCTGGAAACCATTCCGACTACTGAAAAAGTAAATGCATGGATAAATGATTCCCTGTTTAATAGTAGACTGCCGGAAGCAGAATTTCTGATTCCCTTGTTTGAGAACGCTTTTGTTCCCAATATTTTCTATAATGATACCCTCACCAATAAGTTTAAGGCAGCAACCCTAGACGGCATATCAACCAGCAGGGGCAAAGTGGAAAGGGGAGAGACCATTGTCGAGAACGGGGAGCTAATTACAGAAGAGACTTACCAAAAATTACGCTCTTTCGAAGAGCAATATAAACAGGAACTATCCGTCCAACGATCATACTGGGGTGTTTTTGGGGGATATATCTTATTGACCACCCTAATTGTCTCTGTTTTCTTGTGGTATTTACAGTTTAATGAAAAAGCTGTTTTTAGCAGACTCAACCGGATTATTTTTATTTTTTCCTGGCTTATTATTTTCAGCTACCTAGTTTATGCGGTAGAGTCCATCACTATCCTTAGCGCTTATCTGATCCCTTTTTGTATAGCGCCAATCGTCATTAAGAATTTTTTCAATGAGCGGGTAGCTCTTTTTGCTCATTTGGTAATTATCTTGATTGCCAGTTTCCTGTCTAGCCTGGGCTACGAATTCACTTTTTTACAGATTCTGGCAGGTATTGTCGCGGTGCTCACGAATACTGAAACGCGCTACTGGTCAAGGTTCTTTCAATCGATGCTGCTCATTTTACTCACTTATGCGGTGGGGTATTTCGGATTATCACTCATTCAGGAGGGAATGGTACAAACCATTGATTACCGGATCTATGGCTTTCTTTTTCTTAATGTTTTATTCACCTTGCTTGCTTATCCGATTATTCCGCTGGTCGAGAAACTCTTCGGTTTTACCTCTTCTATCACACTCGCTGAGCTGACCGATCTAAATAGGCCGCTGCTTAAAGAACTGTCTATAAAAGCGCCGGGTACTTTTCAGCATTCTCTCCAAGTTGCTAACCTCTCTGAATCTGCTGCTTCCAAGATCGGTGCCAATGCATTGCTGGTAAAAGCCGCTGCCTTATACCACGATATTGGTAAAATGAAAAACCCCGTATACTTTATTGAAAATCAAAGTGGGACTAACCCACACGATGATATGGATTATTTGGAAAGTGCGCGCTTTATCATTGATCATGTTCCGGAAGGCGTAAAAATTGCCAAGAAATACCGGATTCCGAATCTGCTGACTAATTTCATCAAAACCCATCATGGAACGACCAGGGTGGAATATTTCTACCGAAATTTTGTGAATGCCAATCCAGAACGCCAGTTCGATGAAAGTCTCTTCCGATATCCGGGGCCCAAGCCCAGTTCTAAGGAAGAAACCATCCTAATGATCGCCGATTCGCTAGAAGCTGCCTGTAAAAGCCTAAAAAACCCTACCGGCCAAGACCTCGACCAACTCATCGATAAAATCATAAACGGAAAAATTAGCCAAGGTCAACTCGAAGATTCCGAACTCACCTTCGAAGAACTAGATATCTGCACCGAAGAATTTCGAAAAATCCTCCGCTCTATCCATCACGTGCGCATAGAATACCCCGAAGAGAAGGTTGAGAATTAGCCAGTAGCAGTGGGGAATGTGCAATGTGCAATTAAGAATGAGTAATTAAGAATTAAGAATGAATTTAATGGTTGAAAATCTTCGATTTTCAACCATTGCACCTTCCTCATTGCACCTTCCTCATTGCACCTTCCTCATTGCACCTTCCTCATTGCACCTTCCTCATTGCATACGGGCAATGCCTGCAATTGTTTTTGCAACAATAACCTCTATTTTTCAGATAAAGGGCTGTAAAGACAAACAGGCCATTTTCGATATAATAATGTTTTCCTTCTATGAGTTTAGAAGGGTTTTTATCCTTTTTGGTCTTATTTTTTGGCATCTCAATAGGAGCTTTGTGGCGCAATCGGATGCAACCAGTTAGTTAAGCTACTTTTCAACTTGATCTTACCTTTGGAAGCTGTCAATTATGCATTTGCCGGACGCAGAATCGGATATTGACGAGTCAATAATTCGAAAGCTCCAAAAAGTAATGAAGTGTAAAACAAGTCACCTGCAACGGTGTTCCAAAAGAATGGAATGCCAGCCTCGTAACAAGCCATTAGTCCGGCTATATTTTGTGGGTAAAAGGCGCTGCCTAGCCAGACAAAAAAGTTGGAAACCAAAAAGAAAATAGCGGAAGCACCGAGACTACCGACCAGTAGACGACCAGGTTTGACCTTTTTTAGTAATACCATTCCAAAAACAACGATTAATGCAAAGCCAATATAGACCCCTAGGTTTCCCAAAAACTGGAATCCCTCATAATAGGCTGCATATACGATGTTGTTCAGCAGCAAGTCGCTAATCCAAAGTGCTGCGAATGGAATAATAAAAGCCCAATATTTACGAGTGAAGTAGGCTGCCCCAAAGAGCGCCATTCCGCCTATGGGCGTAAAATTGTACCAATGAGGGATTAGCCGGCTTAAAGCAGCAAAAAGAATAAATACGGCTATCAAGCTAAAACGAAGATTTATTTTTTTTTCTGGCATATTTTGAAAATATTTGACCGAATTATAGTGTTTTTGTGATTAGCAACCAAAATAGGCTGCCTAATATAGTAAACAATAAATAAAATTTCCAGTTGCAAATTAAGTAAAATTAAGTTCTCTAATCAAATCTTGACCTATGTATAAACAGTTCTTTCGAATATTTTCGGTTTTTTTTGTGGTCTTTTGCGCTTTTTCAGTTTCTGCCCAACCGGATCGCTGGCAGCAGCGTGCGGAATATGACATGGATATCGATTTTAATGTAAACACGCATCAATTTAACGGCAAACAAAAAATAGTTTATTATAACAACTCTCCGGATACGCTCAAAAGGGTATTCTATCATTTGTATTTCAATGCTTTCCAACCGGGAAGCATGATGGATATCCGTTCGAGAACTATCATGGACCCTGACTTCCGTGTGGCTTCTCGCATTAAAACGTTGAAGGATGATGAAATAGGGTTTCATGAAGTCTTGTATTTCAAACAAGATGGTCAAGATGCTCAATTTGAGACCGTTGGTACTATTCTGGAGGTAGAGCTGGCAAAGCCCATCATGCCAAACAGCAAAACCGTCCTGGAGATGGAGTTTGAATCTCAGGTTCCTGTACAGGTGCGCCGTTCGGGCCGCGACAACGCCGAAGGTATTTCGTACTCGATGTCGCAGTGGTACCCTAAGTTGTGTGAATATGACTATCAGGGCTGGCATGCCAATCCTTATGTCGGCCGTGAATTCTATGGTGTCTGGAGTGACTTCGATGTTAAAATCGCTATAGATAAAGACTACATCATCGGGGCAACCGGCTACCTTCAAAATAAAGAAGAAATTGGTTTTGGCTACAACGGTGATAGCCAGGAAGGTGCCCCGGTAAAAGGAGGTAAGCGCACCTATCATTTCTTTGCGCCCGATGTACATGATTTTGTCTGGGGCGCCGATCCTGACTATAAGCATACTTCTCAAAAGGCAGAAAACGGCCCCATGATGCACTTTTTCTTCCAGGAAACGGAGGACGATGCCGACGAATGGGCCCGCCTGCCAGACATTATGAATGAAGCTTTTAAGTTTATTAATAAAAAATACGGAAAGTATCCTTACGAGCAATACTCTTTTATTCAAGGCGGCGACGGTGGTATGGAATACCCTATGGCTACTTTAATTACGGGAAATCGGACGTTACCAAGCCTGGTTGGCGTTTCGGTACACGAACTCATGCATAGCTGGTACCAGATGCTTTTGGGAACTAATGAAAGTTTGTACCCCTGGATGGATGAAGGCTTCACCAGCTTTGCCACTGCCGAAGTGATGAACTACCTGCGCTCAGAAGGTTTATTGCCAGGAAAAGCACAAAAGTATCCGTGGAAAGGTTCGTATACCGGCTATTTTAATATTGCTCAAAGTGAGTTTGAGCAACCGCTTTCTACCCACGCCGATCACTACAACACCAATCAAGCTTATTGGGTAGGGGCTTATTCCAAAGGAGCTGTCTTTTTAGCTCAGCTACAATATGTCATCGGCAAGCAGGCTTTTGATAGAGGCATGCTTGAATACTTCAAAACCTGGAGTTTTAAGCATCCTAATGACAACGATTTTATCCGGGTGATGGAAAAAGTCTCCGGCCTTGAGCTGGACTGGTATAAAGAGTATTTTGTATATACCACTTATACTATTGATTATGGAATAAAAGAAATAAAACCTGCTGGCAAAGGGAAGGCAATAGTTGTATTGGAGCGATTGCAGCCCATGCCTATGCCTATTGATCTGTTGGTTACTTACCAGGATGATAGCCAGGAAATGATCCATATCCCTTTACGTATCATGAGAGGGGAGAAGCCGCAGGAAAATGATGCTCTACCCTACACAATAGCAACAGACTGGCCCTGGACGAACCCAGAATATGAACTTCAACTCAGTAAAGGAGCCAACCAGGTCAAATCAATTGAAATTGATCCGACCGGTAGATTGGCAGATATAAACTCGGAAAATAATGTTTTTCCTAGATAGGTGGAGTACACCTAAAGATGCCAAGCACCTCCAAGGTGATAGGCATCTACAGGTGTACTCCACCTATAAAGAAAAGAGCGAAGGAACCTAATCCTTCGCTCTTTTTACCCGATTTTTTAAAATTAATTTAGAATAATTACCTAATAACCTAAAAACCATTTAACCAAAAAACAATTACAAAGTGCTTTAAAGGTAAAATAAAGAAGGGTAACTAGGGAATGTTTTTAAAAAAAATCTTTGATTTAGTCTTTTTTGATAAAGTGCATGCTTTTCGTAAGTAATTGTAAAACAACATTAAAGCTATTGTTAACATCGTCTATTGATGTCATTTTTTTTTAAAGAAACCAACTTTGCTCGAATGATAATAGGCCTTTTTTAGTAAAACTCCTTCAGATATTGTAATTATCGAAGAAAAGTGAAATAATATTTCGTTTTTAAAAGTTGTCATTACCTATCCTCAGTGTTCACTCAACGCCTCGATCAACTCCTTACATCCACCCTTTGACAGATAGTTGGTATGATCTTCAATCGAATCAAAGTGCTTACCACAAATCTTATGGCAGCGCATTTCACCTCCAGTAACCTGTTTAAACCGTTCTAATGCTGCTTTTGCTGCCGGATTGGAAAGCATGGCTTTCTTATTATGTGCTATATTATGCCCAAATTCACGGTTAAGTAAGTAAAAAAAGGTATGTGAACAACTTCCTTTTTCCCAAAAGACTTTTCGGGTATCGTTTTGAGGGGTTTCTGAATTTTTCATTTTTCAAGGGTTTTCTTCAGCATAAGATACTATCTCCCAGGAAAAAAGTACAGGGGAATTGTTTGACGGACAGATGATTTTTGTCAGTAGCAAAGGTTCTCGCAGAGGCGCCAAGATCGCAAAGGAAAGTTCTTTTTCTGTTCCTTTAAGAAATTTTCTTAATCTTTATTATATATAAATATTCGATTTTCGTTAAGTCGTTAAGTCGTTAAGTCGTTCCTAATTATTTAGCAGAACATACCCATTCAGCGAGGTAGCGATCAGCAACCAAATCAGGTAGGGAAAGATCAGTAGGGACAACCATTTCAATGGGGACCAATAGAAGAAGAGCAGAAACCCAATAAGTAGCGTCAGCCCTGAAATGGTCACCATTCCCAGCCCCACCTGCTGGAAATAAAAGAATACCGGATTCCAGGCAATATTAAGTACCACTGCCAAGGCAAACAAGATCGTTAATAACACCCGATTTTCGACTTTCGGCCACAAGTAGGCCATATACACTGAAAAGCAGATCATAATAAGTGTCCAGGCCGCCCCAAATACCCAACCAGGCGGGGTCCAGGGGGCTTTGTTGAGCTCAGCATACCAGTCAGAAGAAACGCCGCTATTAGTGAAAATACTTCCAATAGCAAGCCCCGTAAAATTGATGATCAAAAAAATGATGATTCTGGCTATCATAGGTTTAATTTTTTACGAAGTAGTCCGTTAGTCACTAATTATTGTTGAACTTTGGAACTATTGAAAAAAATAAAATTATTCTTATCCCTTGTCCTCCTGTACCTTGTTCCTTAATAAACAGGATGGGATGCGGATGACGCTGATTGGACGGATCTTCGCGGATTTTTCTGGTTCTACTCTTTCATTGCACATTGCTAATTGTTAATTATTCATTGATTTTAGTGTTCATGCGGATCCATAACCAATACTTTGCGACTCGTTCTATATTCAAGTCCACCTTTGGATTGGGTGGTGAGATGAAATAGGTATAAGCCATTGGGTAGTTCAGAGGCTTTCTTCCATGCTAGCTGGTGTTGACCTTGTTGAAGTAGTCCTTGAAAGAGAGAAGTGACCATACTGCCGCTGCGATCAAAAACCTGAACGGTGGTGTGAGCAGGTTCTGATAGTGTAAATACGAGATTGGTGGTGTGCGACATCGGATTGGGGAAAACCTGCTCAATCGTTGCTCGGGGGCCCCTGTCTAGATTGCTAACCGAGGAAATAGGCAGGTCGGGTAGATTGAAAAAATCACTATCGGCAGCGCCGATATGACGCAGATCGGCAGATTCTGCCAGCGCGGCCAGCGTTGCTTTAACCACATTGGTCATAAAGGTAAAATTCAAGGTGCCAATGGTATCAGAGGGTAAGTGGTAATTGTTGTTTCGAAACTCCGAACCGTCCGTCAACATAAGGGCCCGCTTTTCGTCAAACCAAAAAGAAGCATGATCGCTGCGGAGTAGATCCGGTGTGATTACCGGGTTTGGAGTGACAACAGTGATCACCTTTAGTTCGGGGACGTATAAATTGGCCGTTGCAGTAAAAATATTGGCGAGAGGCTCAGAATTCAGGTCGCTAACGTTGGTGATGAAATTCCCTCTGAAGGAGTCGGCTTCCAGGGAGTCCGCAACTTCCGGAAATAGCAGATCAAAACCAAAGGGAAGTTCCTGAGAATTTGGTTCCTCGGAGTAATAACCAATCATTTCAAGGTTGAATACGCCTTCGACCTCCTCATAATCCGGAATGCCGGTACCCACATAAGCGGCACTACCCACTAAACCTTCTTCTTCCAGGTCAAAACCAATATACTTAATGGTTTTTCCAAAGGTATAATCAGACAGAATTCGCATAATTTCCAATACGCCTGCTACAGCTGAAGCATTATCATCGGCTCCGGGAGAGTTTTCTACCGAATCATAGTGACCATCTACAATGTATACTGCTGCTTCTTCGTCATAGCCTCGTTGTCGACCAACAATGTTCTCTCCGGTAGTCAAGGGATGATTAAAGGTGTGTATGGTCATGGGGAGATTCTGGGCGGCAATAGTGTTCTTGATATAGTTTTTCGAATCTTCATAATGATTAGGATCACCTGTAGCGTGTCGGATACCTTCCAATGCGATCAAGTCATTTTTTAATCTATTGCTGTCAACCTGATTGACAAGGGCTTGAATATCCAGTTCGAACCCATCATCTGCTACAATTTGAGCGGTAAAAGAGGTGCCCTGTAGATAATTGCTAAGGTCTGACTGGCTATAATTCCAGAGAATTTGTTTGTTGGTACCCACTGCCACGTTTAGCCCAATATCGCCGCTCAAACCATCGATTGGCACCAAATAGGTTTGCCCGCTATCGGCAGAAACACGGAGCCAGATTTCGGCGTCGGTCTCTTCAGGATCTGCTAAGTCATAGCTAAAGGTTACGGTTTTATTCATGGTATCTACCTCAACGCTGATATTGGAAACCACAGGAGGCGTATTTTGGGCAGTCAAGCCAGAAAGAAAAACGAAGACAAAAAGAACCGGCTGAAAACGGAGTATTTTGATGGTCATAAAAATGGTTTAAAGCTACAAATGATTGAAAGATTGTTTTCGTACTAATACTAAAGTAACAATCCATAGGGATTATTCAAAATACGATGTTTAGAAATCCTAAGTCGAGAATTTTCGGAGTATGGGAACTGATCTTGATCCTGTTTGTGTAATATTATTGGTAATTTATCTAACACTGGCAATAAAATTTCATTAAATGTACCCAAAATTGGGTATTTATTATTATTATACAAGCAATTTTGATTTGCCGCTTAATTTAACCATATGAAAGCAATAATCATCGATGACGAACCAAAGAGTCGCTTAATGCTGACGAGCATCTTGGCTGAGCATCATCCGGAAATAGAGGTGATCGCTCAGGGATCAAATGTGCAAGAGGGCTATCAACTCTTGCGGACTTACCAGCCAGATATTGTTTTTCTGGATATAGAAATGCCCGATGGAAAGGGATTCGACGTACTAGAAAAGTTGGAACAAACCGACTTCCAGGTTATCTTTATCACTGCACACAACGAATACGCCATTACGGCCATCCGGTTTGGAGCACTTGATTATTTGTTAAAACCGGTTGTTCCGGCAGAATTGACCCAAGCCTTGGCACGCGCTTCACATGAATTAAAAAATAAGATTACCTATGATCAGATCCAGGTGTTACTGGAGACTATCCAAAATCTGGAGATGCGAAAGTTGCCATCACGTATTGCTATTTCCACTTCTTCGGGTATTATTTATAAAAAAATGGAGCGTATTTTTCGATTGAAAGCTGCTCAGAATTATACCGAGATTTATATTTATAACGAACCAAAAAAGATACTGGCTGCCCACAACCTGGGGGAGTATGTCGAGCAATTCGAACAGTATCCTGACTTTATGCAAGTCCACCGATCAGAGCTGGTCAACCTCAACTACATCGAGAAATTTATAAGAGCCGAGAGTATACTGGTTATGAAAGACCTCAGCGAAGTGCGCGTCTCCAGAAGGTTTAAAGATGCACTGCTCGAGCGCATGGTCGCTTCCTGATTTATCAACTACTTGTTACCAATAATTGAACCTTCCTACATTATATTTAGCGATCCGTCAAGTTTATTGCTGTTGAAGCAATAGTGTTTTTATTTTAACAAGACTATTTATCCATTAAAAATGCACAAATTATGTCTTACACAACAATTTCGCAATTGGATACCACCGGCCTGGAACCTGGTGAAATTGAAAAAGGAGAAGGTTATTATCGCGAGGGATTTACTTTCTTTTATTATGATGATATTAAAAAAATTCTTGAACAAGAGGGGGTTGGAGAGGTGAAGCTAAAGAATCTCAGATTAGTAAATATTGTTTTCGAAAGGGAGAATGATGAAGAAATCAACCATGAGAGGAGTGAAATTTGCGGACTGGCCTTACGAAAACCACAGGAAATGATAGACCAACAAGACCCCTCAGAAAGTAAATGGTTTGATATAATCGCTTTGCCCTGGCCTGTTTACTACAAGCGCGATACCACCACAGCCGTAGACGAAGATAATAAAATCCAAAAATACATTGGGAAGCCATTTGATGGAAGTCTAGATTTTCATCCCGGTACTTTTCTTTCAAATTCAGATAATGAGTAATATATGTAATTAATCCAAAAGACCAGTTATGACACTTAATGATAAATCTTCTGTCAAGAACTTGCTCAGAACTGTTGCTCACGAAGATAAATTTAGAGGAGCAACCAGGTTAAAAAGACGATTTCTAGGAGATCTGCAGGCTCATATTTTAAAAGGTACTAAATTCAAAAATCACCTATTCTGTTTTCTCACCTTTAATGAAGAAAAAAGAGAAAAGATTGTTAGCTGGATTGAAGATATTCCAATCAATTCCGGACTGGAGCAAATGGAAAATCCAGAAAAGTTTTCCGAAGATTCAGCTTCCAATTTCGTTAGTTTTATGTTGGGTTATGATGGATTTGTCTTTTTCTTAGATGAAGAAAGAATAAATAAAATCATTCCGATTTACGATGATCAGACGATCGTGGCTTTTGGAGAAGGGCTTAATAAAAGATGTAAAGAAGCATTTGGAGGACCAAAAATATGGAAAGTAAGAAGAGAATACAGGAAACAATCGCATGCCCTTGTATTAATAGGTACCAATCAGGAATTCTCTCCTACTGTATTTGAAAATCCCAATGAAGATTCTAATCATGATGACCTGAAAAAAATCTTCATTGAATCGACATTGGGTAAGGATGAAATTCCATTTAATGATGATTTTGGTAACATATTTTTTGAAATCGGATCAAACTCATTAAAAGACGATCAAACTAGGGATTGGTTCAACTTCAAGGACGGGATAAGTAATCCTCGGTTTTTTACCAACCCTGATAAGGAAAAATCCCTGAAAAAACTACACAAATTTGAACCGCCTTCTCCATTTGAGTTGGTTTTAAGAAAGGATCGATTGTCTTCCACCAGTCTCGGATGCGGGAGTTTTGTAGTTTTTTTAAAGTTACAACAGCATCCCGAAAATTTTGAAAAATTTACGGAAAATATTGCTGAAAAGTTGAATAGTGGTGAGCCGTTCGGCCAGTTCAAAAATAACCCTCCTGATAATGTCAGGCCTGAAGAAGTGGGTACCTGGATCATTGGGCGAACAAAAGATGGTAAGCCCCTAATGCCCTCCTCCGATCAACATACCCGTGAATTTCCAGCTAATAACTTTAATTATAATGCGGATATTGATGGAGAGCTATGTCCTTTGCATGCCCATATCCGTAAAGCAAACCCCCGAAATGGCAATGAAATGAAAAGGATTGTAAGAAGAGGAAAACTTTATGGAACCCATTCAAGTGAAAAAAAAGGGCTTTTGTTCTTATCCTATCAAAGTAATTTGTTACATTTTGAAGACCTCATTAACCGAAGCATTTATTCGAGTAATCGGGGAAATAGCTATGTGGGAAAGGATCCTTTATTTACAGAGCCTAATCAATTTGCAAAAGGTCTGAAGTTTAAGAATAAATATGGAAAATTAGTGAAAAATGTATACCCTATAACAGAAAAGCCTCTTATAACTTTCAGAGGAGGACAATATTTTTTTGCCCCCTCAATCTCCTTTTTTAAAGACAATCTAAGAAATTACATGAAACAATAATCCAAATGTGAAACTGCTAAGATGGTATTTTTGCTTGGCCTTCTTTTGGAGTGCCGTTGGCTACGCCCAGTTGCCTTCGACCTTGTGGTTTAATCAACTGAGTAAGGAAGATGGCCTGGGCAATACCTCTGCTTCTTTTATCGTCTTTGATGATTCTCACGGTTTTATCTGGATCGGGCACCAATCGGGACTTGATCGCTTCGATGGAACGCGCGTAGTCTCGTATACCGAGAAGCTAATGAATACAGCTACCTCAAACGGTAGCCTGATCACCGGTAATTTTTTTGAAGACCGTCAACAAAATATCTGGTTCTGTAGTGAAGGAGCTATCGTTTGTTACCTCCGGGCTACTGATCAATTTGCCACTTATCAGATCACCCATCCCAATGGTATTCAAATTACCTCTGGCTATAAAGCCATCTTTCTGGAGCGCGACAGCCTGCTTTGGGTACGCGTTGATGAAACTTATATTCATACATTTAATATTCACACGTTAGCACACTCCCCACCCCTTGCCCAAACTCATTTGAAAGTCGATGTGTTCCCGGGAGTTAACGAAAAAGGGCAATTGCGATACCTGTTCGTTAATGAGGGGTCCATGGCTCCGGGTATGGAGGTTTATCGGTTCAATGAGAATCAACAAAAAGAATATTCCTTCCTGGCCTTTGATAAAACAGATATGAAAAGACCTGCACTTAATGTGCATGATGTCTTATATCAAGGAGATACAACTGTTTGGTTTACCGCGGATACCGGAATGGTTAAATGGAACCTGCTAAATGATGCGCTTCAACTATTTCCAACCGGATATACCGGGGGAAAAGATTTTACCGTCCTCGACAGTATCCATTTTTTGGTGACCGAAGGCAGGAATTTACTCTATACCTTCAATACCCAAACCGGTAAATATACCCCTTTAAGGGGGCGTCTGATCAAAGAGCCGATGGCCAAAAAGGATCCTATTATCAATCGTCCCTATCTCGACAAAAACGGGATTATCTGGGGTAATTCCTGGGGGACAGGATTGCTTTTTGTCAATCCTGAAAAGATAAAATTTCAATCCATCCCTAAGTTTGAAGGGATCGATGGACGAACAAACTATTCGTTTCGCACCATGCTCGAAGATGATAACGGACGCATCTGGTGTAGTACTCACTTCAATGGCATCTTCTTATTAGATAATATGGCCAACGTCCTCCAACATTATCATCCGGATAACAGCTACCCATATGCACTCAATAGTGCCCAGGTGAACCACATGCTTTATGATAACAAAAAAAGATTATGGATTGGCACTGGTAAGGGCGTTTCTATATTCGATACGCTTAGACAAGAATTTATTCCTGTTAAGACTGAAAATGACCAGTCTATACTGATCACTTACCTCTATCAATTAAAATCCGGAAAGATTATTGCCGCTAGTTTAAATGACGGCATACTGGAAATTATCCCGGCAGGAACTTCCTATAAATTGCAAACGATTTACCCCGACGAATCTGGTAACGAATGGTTTACTTACATTTTTCAGGATGAATTCGGGAGTATTTATGTGTCCTCCAATTTTAAGGATTTAGATGTTTTTCAATACAAGCCATATGGTTTGAAAGCCTTGACAACCATCAACATAAAGGGATATGCAAATGGGGTACATGAACAGCCGGGAAACAACAAGATTTGGTTGGCAACTTCTACTGGTCTCGTATTATTGGATAAATCTAATCTCAATAAAAATCCTACCTTTTTTCGAAAAAAAGAAGGGTTTGCTGATGCGAGTATCCAGAGTCTTATCCCCCATAAAGATCATCTTTGGTTAGGAACATCCGGAGGGATTTCCAGGTTTGATCTCGATACCTACCAGATAGAAAACTTTTCTCTTGCCGATGGAATACGGTCATTACAATTTCATGCGATGAGCGCATGTAAAAGAAGGGATGGAATGATCTTGATGGGCGGTGAGAATGGAATCACCCATTTTAATCCAGCATCTATCCAATTGGTCAAAAATGAGGTTCAGGTAGAATTGATTGATGTTTTGGTTAATGATGAAGTGTATCCGGAGTTAAAAGATGAAATTAATGATAATAACGTGAGTTCGGGATAGCTTCCACTGTAAATCAGGTAATTACAAAAAAAAATG